>JBQTHV010000016.1:0-7747 GCA_052389555.1 Gemmatimonadales bacterium
GGGCGCCTGCTCCCCGCCAAAAACTCGACCGGGAGGTGCCTCTGGACCTGCCCAACTCTCATCGCGTGCCGGTCACCTGGCTGCTCCAGCACGGCAGCGAATCCATCCAGCTCCGCACCAAACGCGAGCTCGCGTACTCCGCCTTCCCCCCGCCACCCGAATCCTTCGTCCCCGACGAAACTGCCGTCCTAGAGTCCAAGCTGGCCCAGGCCGTTACCCGCAGACAAAAGAACGACGGGGCCTGGGGCGGGAATCTTCTCGGCCTTGCCCCCTCGGCCAAAGAGGGCATCAAGGAGACCGGCACCATCCCCCAGTACCGCCGCCTTCTCCAGATCGGCTATCCTCGGCAAGGCCGGCCGTTCAAGCTGGCCGACCGGATCCTTTTTCGCATTCTATCCCGCGACGAGGACCCGTTCCTCCAGTTCGAGTTCGCCAAGCTTTATAAGGATTCGTCGGCGGCGGGCGAATGGGCTCGCGAGCACATGCGGGAAGCTGCGGCCGCCGCGCTGGCGGAAGCGGGCTATATCGAGGATCCCCGGCTCCGCGGCGCCGCCCACAAGATCGCGACCGCCGTCTCGAGCTTCCTCAGGAGCCCCCTCGCGGAGAAGCCATTCGTGCGCTCGGGATCGAAGACGATCCTGAATCCGGAAGCCCACCCGCCGACCTGGTACTCGGTCGCCATGATCGCGGCGATGCCCAACCTGCAGCGGGAGCGTGCCGGCTTCACCGAGCGGCTCGGCCAGTACCTTGGCACTCCCGCCTCCAAGAAGGCGTTTGTGTGGCAGGTGGGGAAGCGCGTCCTCAAGCCCGATGTCCTCCTCCTCGGCGACCCGGTGGTGGCCGATCAGAAAGGCAATCCCAAGGACATCCCGCTCTCGCTCCACTTCATCGAGCTGCTGGTGCGAATCGGCGCCCTCCACACCAATCCGGTGGCGACCAAGGTGCTCGCCCGCCTGCTCTTTGAATGCGACGAGCAGGGCGTGTGGCGGCCCAAGATGCTCAAGGCCGCGCCGCGCGCTTCCCACAAGATCAGCTATCACACCTACCCGCTGCACCCCGAAAGCAAATCGGCCGACTCGCGGGTGGTGGATGTTACGTTTCGATTGGCGCTCATCGCGCGATTGCTGGGACTGTCGGTGGAGTATCGGTAGTGGCAGGCCTCGACCTCACGGCCTTCGGGTTCACCCCCACCGAAAGCCTGGTCTATGAAGTGCTGCTCCGCGGCGGACCCGGTACCGGGTACACCATTGCGCGAGCGGCGGGCCTCGCGCGCGCCAACGCCTACAGCGCGCTCGAGGGGCTGGTGCAGAAGGGAGCCGCGCGAGTCGAAGAGGGCCGGCCCAAACGGTTCCGGCCCGAGCCGCCGGCAGCCCTGCTGGCCCGGATCGTGGAGCGTCAGGCCCAGGCACTCGATACCATAACCCGCACCCTCGAGCAGGTCTCCGCTCCGCCGACGCCGACCCTGGTCGAGCTGTCGTCCGCCCGGGGAGCGCTCCAGATCGCCTCGCGCGAGGCCGCCCGGGCCACCAGCCGCATCCTCATGCACGCGCCGCCCGAGGCGTATCCGCCGCTGGTTCCCGCCCTCCGCAAGGCGGCCGGGAGCGGGGTCACGCTCTCGCTTTCGATGACCGGGCCACCCTCGATGCCGCTGCCGTTCGAGGATGTCCCCGTCGTGAACGGTGCGGACTGGCCGGGACAGCCCTTTCTCCTCGTGGTCGATGGCCGGAGCGCCCTGCTCGCCTCGCGTGAGGGAGACCGGGTGACCGGCCACTGGGGTACCTCGCCGGCACTCGTCGCGGCGACCGCGCTCGCCATCGAACGCCTTCGCATGGGGCCAGAGAGCGAGCCCGCTCCGGAATCCGCCGAGCCGCCGAGCCACCGAGCCGCCGAGCCATCGAACGAATGAGCGACGAGTTCGAAGAGCGCGACGAGATTCTCGAGCAACTCCGCCGGGAATATCTCGCCGAAGCACCAGCCCGGCTGAGCGAGCTGCGCAAGGACCTCGCTGCCGCGCGGGCGGGAGAGTCCGACGCACTCGCCTCGCTCAAGTCCCGCTTTCACAAGCTCGCCGGATCGGGTGGGAGTTACGGCTTCCCCGCGATCACCGAGGCAGCGCGAGCCGGCGAGCATTGGCTCCTCGAGCACACCGCTCAAAGCGATGAGGACTATCTCCTGCTGGGCGCGATGATCGGCCGGGTAGCGGCGGCGTTCGATGAGGCGGCCCACCAGATCGGATCTGCCCTCGCGGCGCACAAGCCGCCCCCATTCGGCTGGCGCGCGCTGGTGCTCGGCGGGCCCAGCGAGTTAGGAGCGCGGGTCGCAGCGGTCCTGCGCGATGCGCAGTACGTCGTCAACCTTGCCGGCATGGAAGTCGGCCCCGGAGAGGTCCCGGTGTCCGAACGGCCTGAAATCGTCGTGGTCGTTCCTGCTTCGGGGGAAGACCCGCGTGGCGCCGTCACGGCCTGGCTCAACCTGGAATCGGCGGCCCAGCCGGCTCTCGCGCTCGTCGCGGAGCCCGGTCTGGTCGATCTGCTCGGCGAGCCGTTCGCGCGGCTCGATCAGGTGGTCTCGGCCGAGCGGGCCGAAGCCGAGCTGGTGCGCTGGGCCCGAGGGATCGGGCGCGCTGCGGGCACGCCGTTCTCGGTGCTGCTGGTGCTGCCTGAAGAGGCCGAGCGCAGCGACGCAGTGACCGCGCTGGAGGCCGCCGGGATCGAAGTGGCCACGGCCGCCACGGCTGCTGAGGCGCTGCAAGCGGTGCAGGACGACGCGCCGGATGTCGTGGTGATCGACTGGGAACTGCCGTTCCAGGAGGCGGCTGCCCTAACCCGCGAACTCCGGCGCTCGATCCGGTTCGCGCTTACCCCCCTGCTGGGATTGTCGAATCTGGACACCGACACCGCGCGGGAACGCGCCCTCGCGGCCGGCGCCGATGACTTGCTGATCCGTCCGGTGGGAGGCGGCCGACTGGTCGCGGCGGTGGTACACCGCGCCCGCCGCGCCCGGCGGCTCGATGAGGTGATTCGCCGCGATCCCCTGACCGGGTTTCTGCCCGCGGCCATGCTGCCCGATGAGCTGGAGCTGATCCTGGCGCATGCGCGCCGCGGCGGCGAGCAGCTCGCCTTCGTGCTGTTTGACCTGGATCACTTCCGCCGGGTCAACGAGCAGCTGGGGTCAGGCACCGGTGACGCGATCCTGGTGCACGTGGCGCGCGCCATCCGGAACCGGGTTAGGGCGAGCGACCTCATCGTACGGATGGGCGGCGAAGAGTTCGGAATCCTGTTCCGCGCCTGCGGGCCAGCCCAGGCGCGGGCCATCAGCAACGAGATCCGCGCGGCGCTCTTGGCCGCCCCGCCGCAGGTCGAGGGGGTCGCCTTCCCGGTCCGGCTCAGCGCCGGGATTGCGGCTTACCCCGATCACGCACTGGGAAGCCGGGAGCTGGTCCTGGTGGCCGAGCGGGCGCTTCGCGAGGCTAAGGAAACCGGCCGCGACAAGGTGGTGCTGCCGAGCGGCTGGTGGCAGGTAGCGGGAGAAGTGAGAGGTGAGAGGTGAGAGGTGAGAGGTGAGAGGTGAGAGGGGCGGGAGCCCAGTTCTCTTACCTCTCACCTCTTACCTCTCACCTCTCACTTTTCACCTCTCACTGCCGTTCAGTGCTGGTACCCCGCCGATAGCGGCTGCACATCCCGCGGGCTTTCCTCCCCGAACAGCAACCGCCCCTCCCGATAGGACGCGCCCCGGAGCGCCAGCGCGAGCACTTCGCCCAACTCTTCCACCGGATAGATCTCGAGCTTCTCGCTCACTTCCTTCGGGAGATCGGCTACGTCGGGCGCGTTCTCCTTCGGAATCACGATCCGGGTGATCCCGGCCCGCTCGGCGCCCAGGACCTTCTCTTTGAGCCCGCCGATCGGGAGCACCCGACCTCGCAGGGTGATCTCGCCGGTCATAGCGATATCGTGCCGGGCCGGTCGCCCCGACAGGGTCGACACCAGCGCGGTCGCCATGGTGACGCCGGCCGAAGGGCCGTCCTTCGGGATCGCGCCCGCCGGCACGTGGATGTGGATGTCACGATCGAACATCTCATCCGGAATCCGAAGCGCGGCGGCGTGCGATCGAGCATAGGTCCAGGCCGCCCGAGCGCTCTCCTTCATCACGTCGCCGAGCTGGCCGGTCAGCACCAGCTCGCCCTTGCCCCGCATGGTCGAGGCCTCGACGAACATGATGTCGCCGCCCACCGGGGTGTAATACATGCCGGTCGCGACCCCAACCGCGTCGCCCGTGGCGGCCTTTTCGGGATGCACCTTGGGCCGGCCCAACAGCTCGGCGACCAGGCCCGCGTTCACTTCGACTTCGCGTTCACCCTCGCCCGCGATCCGACGGGCGACCTTCCGGGCCACCTTGCCGATTTCCCGCTCGAGCTGACGCACACCCGACTCGCGCGTGTAGCCCGCGATGAGATGCTGGAGTCCGGCGTCGGCGAAGCTGACCGGCGCCCCGGTGAGCCCGTTCTCTTCGAGCTGCCGCGGGATCAAGTACCGCTTCGCGATCTCGAGCTTCTCCCGCTCGGTGTAGCCCGAGAACTCCACCATCTCCAGGCGGTCGAGCAGCGGGCCCGGAATGTTCTGCAGGAAATTGGCCGTCGCGATGAACAGCACTTCGCTCAGGTCGAACGGCACCCCGAGGTAGTGATCCACGAAGGTGTCGTTCTGCGCTGGGTCCAGCACCTCGAGCAAGGCCGCAGCCGGATCGCCCTGGAACGACACGCCCAGCTTGTCCACCTCATCGAGCAGGAAGACCGGATTCTTGGTGCCGGCTTGCTTCATCCCCTGGATGATGCGGCCCGGCATCGCACCCACGTAGGTGCGCCGGTGTCCGCGAATGTCCGCTTCGTCGCGCGCGCCACCCAGCGAAATCCGCACGTACTTTCGGCCCATCGCGCGAGCGATAGACTTGGCCACCGAAGTCTTGCCGACTCCCGGCGGACCGACGAAGAGGAGGATCGGGCCTTTGGCTTCTCGTTTGGCCTCTGCGTCGGACCGACGGTCAGACGGACTGTCGGACAGACGGCCAGACGGGCTGGCGGGCGGTTCTGATCCCGCGGCGGGCTCAGTACCCGATCCCTCAGTTCCCGATGCCTCAGTTCCCGATGCCTCACTTGCCGTCTGCCCGTCTTTCCGTCCGTCCGTCTGACCGTCTGTCCGTCCATCCGTCTGACCGTCTGTCCGTCCGTCCGCCTGTCCGCCCTTGCTCTTGAGCTGCCGAACGGCCAGAAACTCCAGCACCCGGTCCTTTACGTCTCCGAGCGCATAGTGATCCGCCTCCAGAATATCCGAGGCCGTCTTGAGATCGAGGTGCTCTTCGCTCCGCTCGTTCCAGGGCAGCTCCGCGATGGTCTCGAGATAGTTGCGAATCACCTGCGTCTCCATGGATTCGCGGCCGATCCGCTCCAGCCGACCCAGCTCACGATCCACTTCCTTGCGCGCCTCGGGCGGGAGCTCGAGGGCCGCCAGCTTCAGGCGAAGCTCCTCGAGGTCATCCCCCTCCTCACCCTCACCCAGCTCCTTGCGGATCTGCTTGAGCTGCTCGCGCAAGAACATCTCGCGCTGGCGGTCCCCGAGCTCCTCCTGGACCTGCGACTTGATGTCTTCCTGGGCCTCGAGCACCCCGATCTGCCGCTGGACGTGCACCAGCACCCGGCGGAGTCGCTCTTCGACCGAGAGCGTTTCCAGCCAGGCCTGGCGCTGCTGAGGAGAGATCTCGATGTAGCCCGCGACCAAGTCGGCGAACCGGCCCGGGTCGCTCACCCCGCTCAGCACCTGCTGCACGACTTCTTCGGGGAGACCGGACTTCTGACCCAGCTCGGCGGCCCGCTCCCGGACCTCCCGATAGAGGCCGACGAAGGCGGGGTCGTCCGGACTGAGCGGCTGCATCTCCTCCGCCTCGCGGACGATGGCTTCGAGGTAGCCGTTCTTCTCGGCCACGTGCATCACAATGCCCCGCCGCTCGCCGTGGAGCAGAAGCTGCATCCCGGCCAGCCCCCGCTGGAGCTGGCCCACTCGCGCGATGGTCCCGATGGTGTACAGCCCATCAGAGGCGACCTGCTCGGTGTTTTCCCGCTGACAGATGGCGAAAACCATCCGCTCCGGGGTGCCAAGGGCCGCTTCGATGGCCCGTACCGTGCCGGGCCGTCCCGCGCCGATTGACGTGGTGACGCCAGGGAACAGCACGACATCGCGCAGGGGAAGCACGGGGAGGACTTGTCGCTCAGTCATCGTCATTCCTTTCTCGATCCTCCAGGACGAACGATGCGATCATCGGACATCCAAGAGGAACCAAGAGGCAATGAGCAGGGGCGATGCCAAGTGGGTGGCGCTTTCCATCCTCTCCTTATCGACAATCCTACCATGAACTTACATCCCTCACGCTGAATGGAGACGCCGGCGGGCCCGATCACAGCGACCGCCAAAAAGGCCGACTGCGCCCTGCTGGCAGATGACGGCGCGACAAGTGGAGCCGACGAGCAGACCTCGCTGTCCTCCCACGCGAGGATCGGGTGCCTTCTCCACCCTCAGGTTGCCCCACCGCCCGAAAACCCGCAAATTGGCAAGCTATTGTGAGCCCCACGCTTCTACGACCTGTGCCGCGACCCGATGACCGGCTCCCCCCCGATTGACGGCGACGAGCGGCCGCTGGTCCAACGTCTGAAGGAGGCGTTGGGCAACGAGTACACCCTGGAGGGCGAAATCGGCCGGGGGGGAATGGGAGTGGTCTATCGGGCTCGGGACGAGCGGCTCCACCGCCGGGTCGCGATCAAGGTGCTCCCGCCCGAGCTCGCCTTTCAGAAGGAGATCCGGGAGCGGTTCACCCGGGAAGCGCAGACCGCGGCGCGGCTGTCCCATCCCCACATCGTGCCGATTCACGACGTGGGAGAGGGCGCCGGGGTGGTGTATTTCATCATGGGGCTGGTCGAAGGCGAATCCCTGGGAGCCCGGCTCAAGCGGCGCAGCAAACTGTCGCCCGACGAGGTGCGCCGCATCATGAAGGAGACCGCCGACGCGCTCTCGGCCGCCCATGCGGTCTCCATCATCCATCGCGACATCAAACCCGACAACA
The DNA here is from genome assembly GCA_052389555.1 of Gemmatimonadales bacterium. Lineage (GTDB taxonomy): Bacteria > Gemmatimonadota > Gemmatimonadetes > Gemmatimonadales > GWC2-71-9 > JABFSM01. Next base: position 7,108 of record JBQTHV010000016.1, read on the forward strand.
TCCTGCTCGAGGGCACTCGAGGCCGGGTTATGGTGACCGACTTCGGGATCGCCAAGGCGCTGTCCCAGGCCTCCGGCTCGACCCTCTCCGGGGTGGGAGTGGCGATCGGCACCCCCCAGGACATGAGCCCCGAGCAGGCCGCCGGCGAACGGGAGATCGACGGCCGCTCCGACATCTACTCGCTCGGCGTGGTCGCCTTCCAGATGGCGTGCGGCGAGGTGCCCTTCAATGCCCCGACCGTGGCGGGCATTCTCATGAAGCAGATCACCGAGCCGGCGCCGCTCCTGCACGAGACCGGGCGCAACGTTCCCGAGGACCTCTCGCTCGCAGTGGCGCGGTGCCTGGAGAAAGACCCGGAAAATCGCTGGCCCACCGCCGACTCCCTGCGGCGCGCGCTGGAGAGCCGCACGGTCACCGGGTATCGGCCCACCGGCACGACTCGCGCGGGCTCTCGCGGGGGAGCCGGGTTCCGGCCTCGAACCGAAGCGGAGCGGCCCCCGCTCAGCCGCCCTCCGCTCTCGGCTCCCGGCCCCCGAGCGCCGGTTCCCGCACCACCCCGGCCGCGAGATCTCGCTCGTGCCGAAAGACGAGCGGCGCGGCGGGGGGGCGAGTGGCGGAGGAACGAGCGGGGCGAGTGGGT
>JBQTHV010000017.1:0-26454 GCA_052389555.1 Gemmatimonadales bacterium
GAATCCAATCCCCGCCCGGTGCGACATACCCCTGCTCCACTTCTTCCAACCCACATCGGGAACCAAGTCGAGGAAGTGACGATATCCGAGCTAGCGGACGGGATGGAAACCGGTCGCTGGACTGCTCACAGTCTCGTGAGCGGGTACCTCGCGCGGATCGACGCGGTCGATCGTCAGGGGCCCGCGCTCAATACCATCCTGGAGCTGAATCCCGACGCAGTGAAGATTGCCGCGGAGCTCGACGAGGAGCGCCGCACCGAAGGACCCCGAAGCAGGCTCCACGGGATCCCTATCCTGCTCAAGGACAACATCGGGACTGCGGACGGAATGCACACCAGCGCGGGTTCGCTGGCGCTGGCAGAGTCGTTTGCGCCGCACGATGCCGCGGTCGTTGAAAGGCTGCGCGCGGCCGGCTGCCTGATCATCGGCAAGACCAACATGAGCGAGTGGGCCAACGCGCGCGGACGAGCTTCCATCGGGGGATGGAGCGGCCGGGGCCGGTTCACCAAGAATCCCTATGCGCTGGACCGAAGCCCGGGCGGCTCGAGCTCGGGCGCGGCCGCCTCGGTTTCCGCGAGTTTGGCGGCGGCGGCCATCGGCACGGAAACGATGGGGTCCATCGTCAGCCCCTCATCCATCTGCGGGATCGTTGGACTCAAACCGACCGTAGGGCTCGCCAGCCGGCGCGGCATCATCCCCGTTTCTCTGACGCAAGACACCCCGGGGCCAATGTGCCGCACGGTGCGAGATGCCGCCATTCTTCTCTCGGTGATCGCCGGTCCGGATCCCCAAGACCCCGCCACCGCCCCGGCGGCGGAAAAAGGAGCCAACGACTATACCAGCTTCCTCGATCCCAACGGACTCAAGGGCGCGCGAATAGGAGTGGCCCGTAACCTGTTCGGAACCAGTCTCACGGCCGACCGGGTCGCCGAGAAAGCGCTTGCGCTGATGCGCTCGGCCGGCGCGGTTCTGGTGGATCCGGCCGATGTCGAGAGCGCCGAGGCGATCTGGCCATTCGATGCGGAGGTGCTGGCCTACGAGTTGAAGGAGGCCCTCAACCAGTACCTTCGCGGGTTAGGATCCAAAGCGCCGGTGCGCTCGCTCGAGGAGCTTATCGCGTTCAACAATCGCAACAGCGATCGGGAGCTCCAGTGGTTCGGCCAGGAGACCTTCATTTACGCCCAGAGCAAGGGCCCGCTCACAAGCGACGAGTACCAGAAGACCCTCGCACTGGTGCGGCAGCTTTCCCGCGATCAAGGCATCGATGCAACGATCGCCAAGCACAAGCTCGACGCGATTGTCGCGCCCACCCAGTCACCGGCCTGGCTGATCGATCCGCTGCTCGGCGACAACACCTTGCTGGGCAGCTTCGTTCCAGCGGCGGCGGCGGGTTATCCGAGTCTCACCGTTCCGGCGGGAGATGTGGCAGGTTTGCCGGTAGGCCTCCTCTTCATGGGAACGGCCTGGAGCGAGGGGACGCTGCTCAAGCTGGGGTTCGCGTTCGAGCAGCTCGCCCACGCGCGCCGTCCGCCGACGTTCGTCCCATCCCTATCGGTCAAACCCTAGGCAGGGCGCCCGGTCCGCCCTGTCCGCCCCGTAATCAGCGCGTCTTGGTTCGAATGGGGGAAGCGACTTTGGTGGGAGCCGGAACCGGCTTGACGTGGGCGAAGAGCTCCCGGCGCACCTCGGGATTGCTCAACTTCCACGCCACCCCATCGGTGAAGTAGTGGTGGATATTGATGAACATGAGCAGGAGGAGCGGCGCGGTCTGGTTCGGTTTGACTCCCAGGACATTCGAGACCACGCTCATGGCCGGACCAGGCACCAGCAGGATCACGAAGAGGGTCACGAGCAGCAAGACGGCAGCATAACCCGCCATGTGGATCCCCACCCGGGCCGCCGACCGGGCGGTGGCGCGGTTGAGCTCCACCCGCACCGGAAACTCGATGTACTGGAGGGCATGGGCCGGCTGGACGAGCAGCAGGAGGCCCGGTACTCCCCATCGCGCGATGGCGGCATACCAGGTGAAGATCGCAAGCCAGGCGACCACCGCCCGGGCCGGCAGGAGGCGGCCGGTCCGCCGCCACAGCATCACCATCCCTAACCCGCCCATGACGAGCGCCGCGATGGCACCGGCGCTGATCGCCTGGTAGAGCGGATCGATCCAGAAGGGCTCGGCCATCCTGGTCTCGCGGATCCAGGTACGCGCGAACCAGATCACGTGCCAGGCGAGCAGGATGCGCAGGCTCCCGCGGAGGAAGAATCGCTCGCGCGGCTCGAACCGGTTCCCGGCGAGGTACGTGTAGGACGCCATCATGCCCCACACCTGGCCGGTATAGTGCCAGGCGAGATAGGCGCTCCCGACCCCCACCATGAAGGTGACCAGCTCCGACCGGCCCTGTCCGGCCTGCCAGAACGCGAGCATGCCATAACCCGCGAGGATCAGCGGAATCCCGATCGAGGCCCACTGGTGACGCAGGATCATTGCCCGGTCCCGGTAGATGATCCGGTACGAGGCCATGAAGTGGGAGTAGTTGAGGACGTACTGGGCCCACACGATGACCGGTACGCTCAGGAATGCGAGGTCGGTCCGCCCGGACATGAGGAGGGGGACAATGACCAGAATCGAGAGCCCCCCGGTGCAGAGCAGGTCGATGACCGGATGCAGGATCGCGGGAGGACGAGCGGTTTCGGCGGCGAGGGGAGCAGGCCCGGTGGCTTCGGCCGAGCGAGTAGCCATGGTTGGAATATAGGGCGGTAAGACAGTAAGACGGTAAGACGGTAAGGCGGTAAGAGTCGAGCGGCTTGGTCCGGCTGGTCCGGAAACAGCCTTCGAGCACCTACCGTCTTACCGTCTTACCGTCTATCCGATCACCCCCGGGAATCGACTGGCGTCCACGTGATATCCAGGGAACACCAGGCTCAGATCGCGGGCCCCCAGGTGGCGGGTTAGGACTTCGCTGAAGAGATCACGGAAGTCGGTGGTGACGGCGAGGTCCCGGCCCTCGTACCGGGCTTCCGGCGCAATCCCCGGCCACCGGCCGGCGACCCGCTTGCCCCGAACCGTGCCGCCGAGGAGCAACATGGCGGTGGCGTGGCCGTGGTCGGTGCCGCTGGAGCCATTCTCGCGGACGGTGCGCCCGAATTCCGACATGGTCAGCACGCACACGTCGCGCATTCGCTCACCCAGGTCCTTGGCGAAGGCGGCGAGCGCCTGGCCCAGCTCCTGGAGGCGGAGCGCCAGCTGGCCCTGGTCGTTGCCCTGATTCACGTGGGTGTCCCACCCGCCCATGTCCGCGAAGGCAATCTCCACGCCGAGGTCCGCCTTGATGAGCTGGGCGATCTGTTCGAGGCTTTGTCCCAGCCGGGTCCGCGGGTAGGCGGCGCCCGGCTCGGGCGCGAGGGACGCGGGATTGGCCGCTTTCAGCATGCGGATGGCCTCGACGCTCTCCTCGGCGGACGTGGCGAGGAGGCCGGTCGCCGGCCCGCCGGCCGCATAGAGGGCCTCGAAGGCGCGGGTTAGGCGGTCGTTCCCCGCTTCGCTGCGGGTCCGCATTCCGAAGCTGCGCAGGTCGTCGATCGCGAGCGCCGGCGCGGAGCCCGCGAGAATCCTGGGAAGCTGGGGTCCGAATCCCACCGCGCGGAACGGCGTGTTCACATGCTCGGCCGCGTTCTGGCAATAGCGGTTGGCCCAGCCGTCCGGAGTAGCCTTGATGCCGGGTGTGCCGGTCTCCATGTAGTCCTGCGCGTCGAAATGGCTCCGGGTGGTGTCGGGCGATCCCACTGCATGCACCGCGCAGAGGCTGCCGTTGTCCCAGAAGGGCTTCAAGGGCGCGAGCGCAGGATGGAAACCGAAGTGCCCGTCGAGATCCACCAGGGCCGATTTGGGAACGGCAATGCGGGGGCGCTCGCGGTAGTAGGCCGCCTCGCCGTGGGGCACGATCATGCTGAGGCCGTCGACGGCTCCGCGCTGGAAGAGGCACACGAGAACTCGGCGGCTCGGCGGCTCGGCGCTCGGCCCTCGGCTGGAGGACCGCAGGGCATAGACGGCCCGGTCGAGGAACAGTGGATCGAGACCGTAGCTGACCAGACCGAGCGCACCATAACGAAGAAATACTCTACGCGATAGACTCATCCTTACCTCCCTCGTACTGCCGAGTGCCGAGTGCCGAGCGCCGAGCGCCGAGTCACTGCCGCTGAAACTCCGGCCCCCCGATCGCCAGCCCGACCGCCAGCGCCCGGGCCGCGGCCGGATCGCTGACCCCGGCAAGCTGCTCCAGGATCACCTGGCGGGTCTGGGTGGACATCCTCCCCGCCAGGATCGCGCGGTTGATCGATTGCACCAGCGTGTTAGGATCGGCCGAGACCGGCGCCACCCCATCCAGGTTGACGGTGATCCCAGGCTGGCGGTTCGCGGCCAGCCCGAGGGCGAAGTTCATCCGATTGAGCAGGGCGCCGCTGTTCACCCAGTCCTCCTGGCGCTCGCCGTACCCATTGGGCGCGACGTGCTGGTACAGGGGCTGGCCCAGTCGAGCGACCGCGAGCGCGAGCCGCGGCGTGGTATCGGGCCCGCCGCCCACCGCGCGCACGGCGCTCACCACGAATTCGAGCGGCGTCTTTACCTTGGCGCCCCGGTTGGTAGGGGCCCAGAAATCCGGGGACCGGAAGATCGCGCGCAGGACTTCGCGGAGGTCGCCATTGCTCCGCCGCCAGGCGCGGACCGCGTCGTCGATGCAGCCGTCCGGCGGCAGGTCGTTAACGAAGCGGGCGCACAGCTTGCCGCTCACGTAGTGCTGGGTGCTGGGGTGCGCGGCGAGCATCCGGAGCAGGCGCATTCCTTCGTCCTCGCCCTGGCCCGCGGGGAACTCGGTGCCTAACACGGTCTTGGCGCCCCGGTCGTGGGCCCACCCGGTGAACCCGAAGCCCGAACCGGCTCCGCCGCCCCGGCCCATCCGCCGGGCGACCGCACCGCGCACCGGCGCGATGCCCCAGCCGGTGAGGATCCGCGCCACCTCGGTCACGTCCTGCTGGGTGTAGCCGCCGTTGACGCCCAGGGTATGCAGCTCGAGCAGCTCGCGGGCGTAGTTCTCGTTGAGGCCGGTGGGCCGGCGCTGCTCGGCCTGCCGCCGGAGCGAATCCATGGCGGGATCGAGAGGCGGCTGCCGCATCCGGAAGCCGGGGCGCGCTGGCGGGTTAGGAGGCGTCGCGCCCGGGGCGACGCTCTGCGTATTGTCGAGGTAAACCATCATCGCCGGGCTGCGCGCCGTCGCGATCAGGAGGTCTTCGAACCGGCCCAGCGCATGGGCCCGAATGGTCTCCTCGACATACTCCGGGAGATACACCCGGGCGAGATTCTTCCCGACGAAGATGTTGAAGTGATTGAACCAGAAGTCGGCCATGATCTCGCCGAGCTGGCGCTCCGATCCGACGGCGCGAACCACCACGACCTGGGGGAGCTGGCCCAGGAGGCGGCGGAACTCGGACCCTTGGGCGGCTGGGCGGCTGGGCGGCTCGGCACTTTGGCGTTGGCGTTGGGCCCGCTCCTGCCGGAGCTCGAGGAACTGCCGCAAGAGTTGGTCGCTCGGGGTCGAGAGCAGATCGAATCCGCGCAGGGTGGACTCGAGCCCGGGATCGTCGACCTCGTCGCTCGCCAGCTGCCGTTCGATCCAGCGCATGACCCCCTCCCGGGCGACCGCCTCCGCCATACCCGGTCGCGGCCCGTAGGTGAGTCGATCGAGAACGTGTCTGGCGCTGTCGAGCGCGCCCGGAGATGGGGCCGTGGGGCGATCGGGTGGTTGGGGGGCTGGTCGGAGCCACAGCCCGAGGGGTAGGAGCAGGAGGAGTTGGATGCGTCTCATGGTGATCGGTAAGACGACCCTCGGGGCTGGCAGTTAAGCAGGGCGGTAAGACGGTAAGACGGTAAGACGACAGGGATGGTACGGTCAGGTGATTCTGGATCCTTGGCTTTACAATGCAAAGTACTTGACCATTCGGGCCAGGCCAGCCATCTTTCGTATATGATGACCTCGCCCCGGCCCGCTTCGAGCTCCTCCGAGCCGACCCCGCTTCACGCGCGGGCCATGGCGGATCTGACCTTCATCCGGGATACCATGGCCCGGGCCGGGACTGTCACATCGGTCCCAGGATGGGGTGGTGTCGGGATGGGGGTCACTGCATTGCTTGCCGCCTGGATCGCGGCTCATCGGGGCTCCTATGCCGAATGGATCGCGGTCTGGCTGGCTGAGGCCGTCCTGGCGCTCGGCCTGGGTGGGGTCGCCATGGTCCGCAAGGCCGAAGCGGCCCGGATTCCGCTGCTCACCCGGGCGGGAAAGCTGTTCATCCGCGCGTTTGTCCCCCCCATACTCGCTGGCGGGGTCCTGACGGCGATCTTCTACCAGGCTGGACTGGTTCCCCGGCTCCCCGGGCTCTGGTTGCTGCTCTACGGGACGGCGGTCACCACCGCGGGGGCCCACTCGGTGCGGATCGTCCCCCTCATGGGGACGAGCTTCATGCTGCTCGGAGTGGTCGCGTTTCTGGTCCCGGTAACGTGGGGCAATGCCCTCATGGCGATCGGGTTCGGGGGGCTTCAGATCGGGTTCGGCCTGGTGATTGCGAGGAGACACGGTGGGTAGACCGGCACCAGCCAATCAGCCCCGGAGCGGCAGGCCCAAGCTTTCCGCTGTCCCGGGAGGCCGGGGCAGGAAGCCAGCCGGCCCGCGGGCTTCGCTTGCCCTGGACCGACTGATTCACGAGCGGGTCCGGCTGGCTATTGTGAGCGCCCTGGCGGTCAATGAGGCCCTCTCGTTCAACGAGCTGAAGGCGCTCCTCGGCACCACCGACGGAAATCTGAGCGTGCACGCGCGGCGGCTGGAAGAAGCGGGTTATGTGGAGTGTCTCAAGACCTTCGCCGGCCGGATGCCTCGGACGGTCTATCGGCTCACCGCCGAAGGACGGGGGGCGCTGGAACGTTATCTCACCCACATGGAAGGGCTGATCCGCTCGACCCGAGTCTCCCGGGGTCAGAGCACTTGACCGTTGGGGTCGGAGGGTTTCATTGAGTGCTCTGACCCCGTAACAAGGAGCAAGCGATCTGGTGAAGCACGACAACGGCGGCGCGGGAAGCAGTGACGCAGGACTCCACGTCGCGATCATCATGGATGGAAATGGCCGTTGGGCCGAGCGGCGAGGCCTGTCCCGAACCCGGGGGCATGAGGCGGGCGGCCGCGCCGTCGAGCGGATCGTCGAGGCGGCGCCCGCAGCGGGGATCGGGGTCCTCACGCTGTACGCCTTCTCGAGCGATAACTGGAACCGTCCGATGCCGGAGGTCACCGCGCTCATGCGGCTGCTGCATCGCTACCTCGGCTCCGAGCGAGAGCGCGCGGTGGCGAATCGCGTGGCGGTCGAGGTCATCGGCCGGCGCGACCGGCTGCCCGCCCGCGTGGTGGGGGAGATCGTTCGGTGCGAGACGGCGACCGCCGGCGGGAATCAGCTGCGCCTCCGGTTGGCGGTAGACTACTCGGCCCGTGACGCGATCCATCGGGCGGCGCTCCGGGCCCGCGCCGAGCCGATCCCACCGGACCGGGAGCAATTCGAGGCGATGGTCGCGGATGCGGACCAGGGCCGCGCTCCGGTTCCGCCCGTCGATATTCTCATTCGCACCGGCGGCGAACAGCGGCTGTCGGACTTCCTCCTCTGGGAATGTGCCTATGCCGAGCTCTTCTTCCGGGAGACGATGTGGCCGGACTTCTCGGTGGCCGAGCTGCGCGAGATTCTGGAGGAGTTCCGGGGCCGGCAGCGGCGGTTCGGGGCGCTGCACCCGGTGAACGGGCGAGGCAGTCCGGAGTCTTCAGTCGTCAGCCGAAAGTCTTCAGTCGGTTAGGAGTCTTCAGTCGTCCGTCGAACGTCTTCAGTCGGTCAGGAGAGTTCCTCGTACGGTTGTCACCGCCTTTCCGCCGAGCAGCACCCGCTCGCCTGTGGTCCTAACCCGCACGGTTCCACCGCGGGCCGAGGTCTGGTAGCCCACCAGCTCCGCCTTGCCCAGCCGCTCGGCCCAGAAGGGCGCCAGAGCGCAGTGGGCCGATCCGGTTACCGGATCTTCATCGACGCCCGATTGGGGAGCGAAGAAGCGAGAGAGAAAGTCGGCCTCGGGCCGGTCCGACGGCGCGGTGACGATTACTCCCCGAGCTGGAATGCCAGCGAGCCGCCCGAGGTCGGGCCGGAGCTCACGCAGCCCGGCCGGCTCCTCGATCACCACCAGGTAGTCGAAGCGACTGCGGAGTGTCTCGGCGCGGGTTAGGCCAAGGGCGGGGAGCAGGCCAGCCGGGGGCTCACAGGGCCCGGGCCGAGTCGCCGGGAAGTCGAGCGTGATCCATTCGCCCTCTCGAGTGGCGGTGAGCCGGCCGCTCTTCGTGTGGAAGACCGCCGGCTCCCCGCCGCTCAGGATCCGTTCCTCCCAGAGATAGTGCGCGCTCGCCAGGGTCGCGTGGCCGCAGAGGTCCACTTCGACGGTCGGGGTGAACCAGCGCAGCCCGAACCCGTCGTCCTGCCGAACCAGAAAGGCCGTCTCCGCCTGGTTCATTTCGCGAGCTACCGCCTGCATCCACTCGGCGGGACGGGCTCGGTCAAGCAGGCTGACCGCGGCGGGATTCCCGGCGAATCGCTCTCCGGTGAACGCGTCGATCAGGGCGAGCGGCAGCGTCATGGTGCAGGGAAAATAGCAACAGGCCTTCCGCGATACCTTTGAGCATGCCACGACCGGGTGAACGGGGTGACGCAGCCGGCGCGTCGCGCGGGGCCGGGTGGGGTTGGCCTGCGCTGGTCGCGATCGTTGCCCTCGCTGCCTGCCTCGCCGGGATCGGCAACGACCTGGTTCAGGATGACGTCGCGATTCTGGTCGAGTCGGAGCGGCTGCATGGGGTGTCCCGGTGGCGGGAGATCCTCACCAGTCCCTACTGGCCGCCGCCGCACTCGCCCGATCTCTATCGCCCCCTGACCGCGATCCTGCTCGCTCTGGAGTACGCGGTCGGAGGAGGCAGTCCGCTCGGGTTTCGCATTGCCAGCTACCTCCTCTATGCGGCCGCTTCGGTAGCAGTCTTCCAGCTCGGCCGCCGGCTCGTGCCCGTCGGGGTGGCCGGAAGCGCGGCGCTGTTGTTCGCGGCGCATCCGATTCATGTCGAGGCGGTGGCCCTGGCCGTGGGGCAGGGTGAACTGCTCGTCGCGCTGCTCGGGACGGTCATGGTGATCCGGTACGTGGAGCGGCGCCGGCAGCGCGGGGTGCTTGCCCCAGGGGATTGGCTCGTTCTGGGGGCGTTGTACCTCGCTGCCTCACTCGCCAAAGAACACGGGCTGGTCCTGCCGGCGCTCCTGGTGGCGGCCGAGCTCACCGTGTTACGAGGGAGCTTGCCAATAGGCCGGCACTTCCTCCCGGGTTATGCATTCATGGGGGGCCTGGGTGTGCTGGTCGTCGTCCTTCGCGCGGCGGTGCTCGGTGAGGTGACCGGCACGTTTACCGCGGCCACGCTGGCGGGCCTGACGCTCGGGGGCCGGGTGCTGACCATGCTTGCCGTGGTGCCGCACTGGGCCCGGCTGCTCCTCTGGCCGGCCGGGCTCCAGGCGGACTACTCGCCGCAGGAGATCCCCCCATCCAGCGGGTTAGGATGGGCCGAGGTGCTGGGAGTCGGTCTCCTGGCCGCGGCGGCGGCGGGGGCCTGGCTGGCCCGCCGGCGGGCGCCGGTGATCGCCTTCGGGGTCCTCTGGATGGGGGTGGCCCTGCTCCCGGTCAGCAATCTCATCCCGATCGGTATCGTCCTGGCCGAGCGCACCTTGTTTCTGGCTAGCGTGGGGTTCGCGATCGCCGCCGGCGGGCTCCTGCTGATCCCGTGGACTTCTGCCGCCCGCCTGTCTGCGACGATGCGGCGCGGGTTAGGCCTGATTGGGGCCGGTGTCCTGCTCGCCCTGATTGCCCGGAGCGCCCTGCGCCAGCGCGACTGGCGGGACGACCGGACTTTCCGGATTCAGGGGGTGCAGGACGCGCCGCGGAGCTGGCGCACCCAGCTGTCCTACGCGTCGCTGCTCTTCGAGGAGGGGCGTCCCCAGGAGTCGCTCGCGGCCTACCGGCAGGCACTGGAGCTCGCCCCGGCTCTCGAGCGCTGGAAGGTCCGGAACGATCTGGCGCAGGAATACCTGGCCCAGGGGGCCAATGCCCTCGCGGTCGAGCAACTTCGGGCGAGCCTTGCCGAGGCGCCCGAGCAGGAAGCCACCCGCCACTATCTCGTGCTTGGCTTGTTGGCGCTGGGCGGGTACCGGGAAGCCGCGGCGGAGGCCGACTCGGCGGTGGCCCGGGGCGGGTCCGCCGAGGTATTCGGTGAGCTCAAGGCCCTGGCCGACAGTGCCCGCCGCCTGGGGGTGCCGCCGGGCGGGATCAGGTTGCGGGTTAGGGCGCCGAGATAGCTATTGGCTATTGGCTATCGGATGATCGTGCGCCGAGTGAGACGCGTCCGCGGAGCGCCGCTCCTACGACGGAGGATCCAATAGCCAATAGCCAATAGCCAATAGCCAATAGCCTACCCACCCACCGGCAGCTCGCTGCTGTGCTCCGCGTAGTGGCACGCCACCAGCGAGTCGCCGACCGGCCGGAGGGGAGGCAGCTCGGCGGTGCAGCGGGCATCCTTGCGGGGGTGGAAGCAGCGCGAGAAGAAGGGGCAGCCCGGGGGCGGGACGGTCGGCTTGGGAGCCTCGCCGGACAGGATGATCCGGCGCGGATGGGCGCCGGGCTCGGGGGTGGGGACCGCGGAGAGCAGGGCGCGGGTATACGGATGGCGCGGGTTATGAATGATGGCGTCGGTCCCGGCGAGCTCCACGATCCGGCCGTAGTACATGACCGCGATCCGGTGGGCGAGCTGGCGGACCACCGCGAGATCGTGGGCGATGAACAGATAGGTGAGTCCGCGGTGGCGCTGGAGGCTTATGAGCAGATTGAGCACCTGGGCCTGCACCGACACATCGAGCGCGGACACCGGCTCGTCGCAGACCAGGAAAGCGGGATCGACCGCCAGCGCCCGGGCAATACCCACCCGCTGGCGCTGTCCCCCGCTGAGCTGGTGGGGGTAGCGATCGATCTGGGCGGGGTCGAGCCCGACCTCGCGGAAGAGCTTCCTAACCCGCTCTTCCCGCTGGCCTCGGGTACCGATACGGTGAATCTCCAGGCCTTCCCGGACCGCTGCGCCGACGGCCATCCGCGGGTTGAGGGAGCCGTAGGGATCCTGGAATACCATCTGCATGCGGCGGCGCAGGGCGCGCAGCGGTCCCCGCGGGAGGGCGAGCACCTCGGTGCCCTCGAGCCGGACGCTGCCCCCGTCGGCGTCCACCAGCCGGACGATCGCGCGGCCGAGGGTGGACTTGCCGGAGCCGGATTCGCCCACGACCCCCAGGGTTTCCCCGCGAGCGACGGTAAAGCTCACCCCGTTGAGCGCGTGCACCGGGCGGCGGCGGCCCCGGAGCCCACGGCCCAGGTAGTGCTTCACCAGTCCCGTCACGACCAGCAAGGGCTCGGGACTCGGCGGCTCGGCGGCTCGGCGGCTCGGCGGCTCAGCGCTCATGGCTTGCGTTCGGCGGGAAGCCAGCAGCGGCTGAACGGGCCTTCGGTCACCCCGGCTCCCGAGCCGGGCGCGAGCGGGACCACCGGCGGGTCCTCGCTGGCGCAGCGGGTTATGGCTTCCGGGCAGCGGGGCTGGAACCGGCAGCCGGTCCACCACTGGTCGGGCGGCGGCACCGCCCCCGGGATGGCCACCAGCTCGGGAGCCCGGGTGTCCAACCGGGGAATGGCCTTGAGCAACGCGCGCGTGTAAGGATGCTCGGGCCGCTGGAACAGGTCCGCGGTGGGGCGCTGCTCGACGATCAGGCCGGCATACATCACCGCGACCCGATCGGCCCGGCCCGCCACGATCCCCAGGTCGTGGGTAATGAGCAGCACCGCCATCCCCCGGCTCTGGCGCAGCCCGTCCAGCGTCTCGAGGATCTGGGCCTGGATCGTGACATCCAGCGCGCTGGTGGGCTCGTCGGCGATGAGCAGGTCGGGCTCGCCGGCGAGGGCTATCGCGATCAAAGCCCGCTGCCGGAGCCCTCCCGAAAGCTCGTGGGGATACGCCTCATAACCCGCAACGGGATCCGGCATGCCGACCTCCGCGAGGAGCGCTTCGCCCCGCCGCCGCGCCCCGCTGCGGCTCATCCGCCGGTGGGCCGTGAGCGCCTCGCGGAGCTGGGTTCCGATGCGGAGGACGGGCGTGAGGCTGGTGAGGGGATCCTGGAAGACCATGGCGATCCGCCGCCCTCGCACGGCGCGGAGGGCTTCGCCCTTGAGCCCGACGAGCTCCTGTCCCTCAAGCCGGATGCTCGAGCCCGCCCCGATCCTTCCCGGAGGGGGGACCAGGCCGAGCAGCGCCAAGCCGGTGAGGGTCTTGCCGCTGCCCGATTCGCCGACCAGGGCCAGGAGCTCGCCGCGGGTTAGGGAAAAGTCCACTCCGGCAACCGGAGTGGACTCGGGCATCCCCTGGTGGGCGGGGGGGAAGTGCACCGAGAGGTCGCGTACCTCGAGCAGAGGCTCGGTGCTCGGCGCTCGGCTCTCGGCCCTCGGCGCTCGGTACTCGGGGCTCGGCGCTCGGTTCTCGGCACCCGGCACTCGGCTCTCGCCGATCACCGCTTACCTCTCACGTCTCACTCTCACTTTCACCTTCACTTTCAGGCGCTGCGCGGGTCGAGCGCCGCCTGGAGCGCATCACCCACGAGATTAACCGCGAGCACGGTGGCCACGATCGCCGCCCCGGGAAAAGCCGCGGTCCAGGGGGCGGTCACCAGAAGCGGGCGGGCGTCCAACACCATCCCGCCCCAGGAGGGGGTGGGGGGCTGGATGCCGAGCCCCAGGAAGGAAAGCCCCGCCTCCAGCAGAATAACGTCTCCCACGCCCAGCGTGGCGGCTACCAGGAGCGGTCCGGCGGCATTGGGTAGCAAGTGGCGGGTGACGGTGCGCGCTGGGCCGGCCCCGAGTCCCTGAACCGCCGTCACGAACCCCTCGTGCTTGAGCCGGAGCACCTCGCCGCGAACCAGCCGGCTGGTGGCGAACCAGCCAGTCCCGCCCAGGACCAGAATCAGCGCCATGAGGGGGAGGCGCTCCCAGACCACCAGCAGGAGCAGGATGACGAAGAGCCGGGGAATGGCGAGCGCAGCGTCTACGATGCGCATGAGCACCGCGTCGAGCCAGCCCCCGGCATAACCCGCGATGAGGCCCACGGTCGCGCCGAGCGTGAGGGAAAGCAGGACCGCCAGCGTGGCGACCGCCAGCGAGATCCGTCCGCCGCCCACCACGCGGGCCAGGATGTCGCGGTTCAGGTGGTCGGTGCCGAAGGGATGCGCGGTCGAGGGCGGCGTGGCCCCCGCCACCACGTCGGCCATTTCCGCCGGGTGGGGCAGGACGAACGGGCCGATCAGGGAGGCGAGGGCGAGGAAGCCGAGGATCAGGAGACCGGCCCGGCCGGAGGGATGCTGGGCGGCGCGCCGAACCAGGTCGACCAGGGAGCCGATCACCGGGGGGCGCTCCGGCGCTCGAACCTAACCCGCGGGTCGGCGAGCGCGTAGCCGAGGTCGGCCAACAGCCCGGCGGTGATGACCGCGCCGGTCACCAGCATGGCCGTGCCGAGCAGCACCGGGTAGTCGCGCGCGGCGATGGCCTGGTAGGCGAGGGAGCCCAGTCCCGGCCAGTTGAAGACTGCCTCGACGAACACCGAACCGGTCACCAGCAAGGGGAGCCAGAGCCCGAGCAGGGTGATCAGGGGGATCAGGGTTACCCGCCAGGCATGCCGCCAGAGCACCCGCCGCTGGGAGAGTCCCCGGGCCCGCGCCGCGGTGACGAAGTCGAGCCGGAACGCGGCGAGCATCGCGGCACGCTGGTGGCGGATGGGGAGCGCGATGGTCGTGAGGGACAGGGTGAGCGCGGGGAGCACCAGATGGCGCAACACATCGATGGCGCGGGTTAGGACGCCGGCGTCGGGCCCCAGGAGCGGGTCGGTCATCTGGGCGGCGGGCAAGAGCTGCCAGCGGATGCTCACGAACGCCACCAGCATGAGGCCCAACCAGAAACTCGGCATGGCATAGGCGGCCAGCGCGAATCGGGTCATCCAGCGGTCGAAGTGGGAGCCGCGCCGCACCGCCTGCCGGACCCCGAGCCAGGCGCCTAGAGTGAAATTGATGAGCAGGACGGTTCCCCCGAGCAGGACGGTGGCCGGAAGCCGGGCCGCAATCAGGCTGGTGACCGGCTCGGGGTAGTGCTCGATCGAGACGCCCAGATCACCGCGGGTTAGGCCGCCGAGGAACGCCCGGAGCTGCGTCGCAATGGGCTGATCCAGCCCGAAACGGGCCCGGAGCTGCCGCAGCTCCTGCTCCGAGACGGCGCGCTCGTCGGTCAGCCGAGCCAGCGGGTCGCCCGGGGTGATCCGCATGAGGACGAAGAGGAGCAGGACCGCCACCGCGAATGTGACGGCGGCCTGGAGCAGCCGCCGCAGCAGCCAGCGGATCACCGGTCTCGGGCGATGCGGCGAGCGGGGTCGACCGACCAGCGCCAGAGCTCGCCATAGAGGGATTCTGGGCGCAGGCTCACGTTGCGGTACCGGCGATGCACTGCCACGAGGGTCTGGGGGGAAACCAGGAACACCGCTGGTACCGCTCGCTGGAGGGCGGCGTAGGCGGCTCGCCACTCCCGATCGGCGCCGCGCGAAGCGGCGATCGCGTGCTCGACCAGACGGTCCACCGCCGGATCACAGAACCGGCCGGCGTTCCCTCCACTCTGACCCGCACATGACCAGCTCTGCACGATCCCGGTCGGGGTCGGGTCCATGGTTGCCGCCGAGAAATCGAGATCGAACTCTCCTCGCCCTCGCCGCTGGATCCAGACCGGCGCGTCGAGGCGAACCAGCTCGAGGCGGACCCCGATGTGCCGGAGCTGCTCCTGGATCTGGGTCGCCATGCTCATTCGGGTTGCGCTCGTGGTGGGCACATTGAGCCGCAGGCTCAGGGGGACTCCATTCCGATCGAGGACAGCGTCACCATCGGAGTCGCGAAACCCGCGTTGCCGGAGAATCGCGGCGGCTCCATTGGGGTCATAACGTGGCTCGTGGGGGACCACCGAGAACGTCCAGTGGGCCTGGGCCACCGGCGCGCTGGCGACCGTGCCATAGCCACCATAGGTGCTCTGGATCATCGTCCGGCGATCGATCGCCATCGCGATGGCGCGACGCACCTCGGGATCGGCCAGTAGCGGGTGCGGCTGGCTTCGGTCGCCGTAGGCGCGGTAGTTGAAGAGCAGATACACGACGCTGAACGAGGGTGCGGTCACCAGCCGAAGTGAGGGGTTCGCGGCGAGGCGAGGCGGCCCGGAAACCGGAGGTACCGCTTCGTAGAGGTCCGCGCTCCCATCGAGCAGCAGGTTGAGCGCGGCCTCCACGTCTCGGACCAGCAGGAAGACGACCCGGTCGATCTTCGGCGCACCGAGGAAGAAATCCGGATTGCCGGTGAGTTCGAGGCGCTGTCCCGGCTCGCGGCGGTTCCAGCGATAGGGGCCGTTGCCGACTGGCTCCCGGACAAACCGCGAATTGGCAAAACGCGAGGGGGGAATCGTGTCCACCAGGTGCGCCGGCAGCAGCCGGACATGGAACGTGGCATCGTAGAACTGCTCGGGATACGCGCGGGTGAATCGCAGGACCACCCGGCGATCGCCCTCCGCGGCAATGGTGGCCAGCGAGCGCAGCAGCAGGGCCCGCTGCGGATCTACCGTCGAATCGCGGGTCCGGTTGAACGTGAAGACCACGTCGCGGCTGGTAACCCGAGTGCCGTCGTGCCAGCGGGCGCGGGGGTCGAGCTCGAAGACCAGCGTCAGGGAATCGCGGCGGGTCCAACTCCGGGCGAGCTCGGGTTCGAAGGTGCGCTCATCGGTCGTCACCAGCTGTTTCCCGGGTCGCGCGAGGCGGAGAAAGAGCAAGTCGGCAACGGCGAGGTTGGCGGAGCCGGTAAGCAGAGTGGGGACAGGGGTGCTGGGTTCCTGACCCACCATGATGACGGCGGAACCGTGATCGGGTGGTCGGGCCGACCGCTGCTGGGCCCACGCCGGCGATCCCGCCGCCAGCGCCGCGGCCGCGGCGACCAGTACGTTCCGGGGGAGGAAGGTGATCACGGTTGCTCGCAAGGTAAGGCGGTAAGGCGGTAGGGCGGTAGGGCGGTGAACAGGGCGAACGGGGCGAACGGGGCGAACAGGGCGGGCGGAGGACGCGAAGGCTAGCGGCTCCAGGTCCATTCAGGAGAGCGGAAGCGGGCGGCGTGCTGCTCGATGAGTCGGTTTGCCTGACTGGGGAGTCTACCGTCGGTGATTTCACCGTGGAGAACCGACTGGGCGCAGGCCATTATCGCCCGAGCGGCTTCGTCGAAGGTCACCGTTCGGGTGAGTAGGCGAGAGAGGGGAGCGTCGAGAGGGGTCGGGACGGCAGGAGGGCTGGACGGCGGGACGGCTGGATGGCTCGGCGGCTCGGCGAGATTGCGGACCAGGGATTGATCGTCTTCCAGGAGCAGAGACCCGTGCTGGAGGAAAGCGGTGCCGTGCTGGAGCTGGGCGCTCCCAACCACTTTGCGTCCGCTCACGATCACTTCTCCGCCGGCACAAGCGGCGAAACAGGGACCGGCCGCCGGACCAAGCAGCGGACCTGGAGGGGCGAGGCGGGGGTCCGCGCCGAGGGTGCGAATGGCCTGAGCCAGCATATCGTGGATCCGCCGAAACGCCTGCTGCAGGCCCCCGAACGGGTGGAGCGGTGCGGCGACTGCGTAGGTCAGCTCTCGGGCATGCCACACGGCGCGGCCGCCGGTGGGCCGGCGCACGCAGTCGAGACCTAACCCGCGGATCCGTTCCCGGTCATACCGACACCTTGCGGACTCGTTCCGGCCGAATGACAGGCAGTGGGGCTCCCAGCGGTAGAGGCGCAGGAACCCCAGGCCTTCCTGCCCGGCCAGGTCGAGCAGGGCAGAGTCGACGGCCATGTTGTACCAACCCGGAGCAGGATCGTGGATCAGTAGCGTCCAGGTGAGAGGTAAGAGGTGAGAGGTGAGAGGTGAGAGGTCGGCACGGGGCAGGTCCCTCTCACCGCTTACCTGCTCACCTCTCACCGAGGTACTCCTCGAGAGGCGGACACACGCACACCAGGTGGCGATCGCCGTAGGCCTGGTCGATGCGGGTTACGCTGGGCCAGACCTTGTGGGCCCGGGTGGCTGGCGCCGGGAACCCGGCTCGCTCGCGGGGATAAGGTCGGTCCCAGTCGTCCGCCGCGACTTGTTCGAGCGTGTGGGGGGCCAGCTTGAGCAGGTTCACCTCGCGCGAGGCCACCCCCGATTCGATCTCGCGAATCTCCTCACGAATCGCGATCATCGCGTCGCAGAAGCGGTCCAGCTCTTCCTTCGATTCGCTCTCGGTGGGTTCTACCATCAAGGTACCCGGTACGGGGAACGAGACGGTCGGGGGGTGAAAGCCGAAGTCGATGAGCCGCTTGGCGACGTCCTCGACCTCGACGCCGGCGGAAGCCTTGAAGGGGCGGCAATCCAGGATGCACTCGTGGGCGATCAGCCCCGCATGGCCGACATAGAGGGTGCGATACTGGCCCTCGAGCCGCTTGGCGATGTAATTCGCGTTGAGAATAGCGTAGCGGGTCGCCTCGGTGAGGCCGTCCGGCCCCATCATCGCGATATAGGCCCACGAGATCGGGAGGATCGAGGGACTGCCCCACGGCGCCGCCGACACGGCGCCGCTCGCCGTGGCCGGGCTCTCGACCAGCGGATGGCCGGGGAGATACGGCGCCAGGTGCTCGGCCACCGCGATCGGCCCCATCCCGGGACCGCCCCCGCCATGGGGGATGCAGAAGGTCTTGTGCAGGTTGAGATGACACACGTCCGCGCCGATTTCCGCCGGGCGGGTTAGGCCGACCTGGCCGTTGAGGTTGGCGCCGTCCATGTAGACCTGGCCGCCGTGCCGATGCACGATCGCGCAGATCTCCTTGATCCCGTCCTCGAATACCCCGTGGGTCGAGGGATAGGTGACCATCAGCGCGCCCAGCGCCCGCCCGTGCGCTTCGGCCTGGGCCTGGAGATCGGCCAGGTCGATGTTGCCCTGGGTATCGGTCTTCACGACCACCACCTTCATCCCCGCCATGACCGCGCTGGCCGGGTTGGTGCCGTGGGCCGACTGGGGAATCAGGCACACGGTGCGCTGCGATTCGCCTCGGGCGACGTGGAAGGCCCGGATGGCCAGCAGTCCGGCGAACTCACCCTGGGATCCGGCATTCGGCTGGAGTGACACCTTCGCGAATCCCGTGATCTCGGCCAGCCAGGCTTCCAGGTCGCTAAAGAGTTGCCGGTACCCCGCCGCCTGCTCGGCCGGGGCGAATGGATGCAGTCGGGAAAAGCCCGGCCAGGTCACCGGCACCATTTCGGTCGTGGCGTTGAGCTTCATGGTGCATGAGCCGAGCGGGATCATCGCCGAGTTGAGGGCGAGGTCGCGCCCCTCCAGGCGGCGCAAATAACGCAACATCTCGGTCTCGGATCGGTACCGGTGGAAGACCGGATGAGTGAAATAGGGAGAAGTGCGGTGGAATGCGGATGGAATCGGTGGCTCGGCGCTCGGCGCTCGGCGCTCGGCACTCGGCGCTCGGCGCTCGGCACCCGGCACTCGGCGCTCGGCGCTCGGCGCGGTGCCGGCGAAGATCGCGACCAGATCGTTGAGATCGGCTTCGGTAACGGTTTCGTCGAGTGCTATACCCACCCGAGTCGGCGAGACTGGGCGCAGATTGATACGGCGGTCTCGTGCCGCGGCATGAATCCGCTGAGCGGTGGCCGCATCGGTCTCGATCGCGAGCGTGTCGAAGAACGTATCGCAGAGCAGGGTGTGACCCTGTTCACGGAGCTCGCGGGCGAGACGATCCGCATACCCATGCACCCGCGCGGCGATCGCGCGGAGTCCGCCGGGTCCGTGATACACCGCGTACATCCCCGCCATGACGGCGAGGAGGACCTGGGCGGTGCACACGTTGCTGGTCGCCCGTTCGCGGCGGATATGCTGCTCTCGCGTCTGCAGCGCCATCCGGAGCGCGGGACGGCCATCGCGGTCTTTGGAGACCCCGATGATCCGGCCTGGCATGAGGCGCTTGTACTCGTCGCGGGCGGCGATGAAGGCCGCGTGCGGCCCTCCGAATCCCTGGGGAACCCCGAACCGCTGGGAGTTGCCCACCGCGACGTCGGCCCCCCATTCGCCGGGAGGGGTGAGAAGCGTGAGGGCGAGCAGGTCGGTCGCCACGGTGACCAGCGCCCTGGCCTGGTGGGCGCGGGTGACGACCTCGCGGTAATCGGGGATCGCGCCCAGCGTGTTAGGGTACTGGACCAGACAGCCGGCGACGCCTGGTGCGAACCGGAACTCCGCGGCGGCGCCGACCTCCACCCGTACGCCGCGCGGTTCGGCCCGGGTCCGCACCACCGCAATCGTCTGGGGATGGCACCACTCGTCCACCAGGTAGACCGGATCGTCGTGGTGGGGCGCTGCGCCCAGGGTGAGCGCCATGGCTTCGGCCGCGGCGGTCGCTTCGTCCAGCAGCGACGCGTTGGCGATCGGAAGGCCGGTCAGGTCGGCAACCACCGTCTGGAAGTTCAGCAGCGCCTCCAGCCTGCCCTGGGCAATCTCTGGCTGATAGGGGGTGTACGCGGTGTACCACCCGGGGTTCTCGAGCACATTGCGCTGGATCACGCCGGGCACGTGACAGGTGTGATAGCCTAACCCGATATAGGAACGGAAGAGCTGGTTTGCTTCCGCCATCGAACGGAGGGCAGCGAGTGCCTCCTCTTCCGTGCGAGCCGGAGGCAGGTCGAGGGGATGCTTGGTCCGGATGTTCCGGGGGACTACGGCATCGATCAGCGCGTCGAGGCTGCGATAGCCCAGGACCTCGAGCATCGCTTCAACATCCGCCGGGCGAGGGCCGAGATGACGAGAAACGAACGGCCCCGGCTGTTTCAAGTACTCTGACCCTTTGAAACGGTCATGCGCCGATGTGGGCCCGGTACGCTGCGGGGGTGAGCAGGCCCTCGAGGTCGGCGGGATTGGCGACCTTGAGGCGAATCATCCATCCGTCGTCGTATGGAGCCCGGTTCACCACGGCGGGGTCGGTCTCGAGTGCCGGGTTCACTGCCACCACTTCGCCGGGCACGGGGGCAAAGAGATCGGCCACCGTCTTGACGGCGTCGATGGTGCCGAAGACCTCGTGTGCGCCAAACTTCTGACCGACCTGGGGGAGCTTCACAAAAACGACATCGCCCAGCTCGCCCTGCGCATAGTCGGTGATCCCGACGATTACGACCCCCGGCTCACCGCTGTCCTTGATGTATTCGTGATCCTTGGTATAGCGGAGGTCGTCCGGTACGTGGGCCACCTGGTGTCCTCAGGGTAAGACCGGGGTGGAGGATACCCGAGCCCTACGCCATGGTCAAGCACGCGCGCGGGCGCGGGATACGAGCTTGCGCCATACGAGCCAGGTACGGTCCCGCAGCACGTCGCGCGATCCATCGTTGTCGATGACGAAGTCCGATTCGGTCCGCTTGGGGCCGGCAGGGAGCTGAAGCCCGAGCAGCGCGCGTGCTTCGTCAGGCGAGAGCCCGCGTTCGCGCCTGAGGCGTTCGAGGCGCACCGGCTCCGGCGCATCGACCAGCACGACCGCGTCGAACCCGGCCGGGTCCATCACCTCAAAGAGCAGCGGAATATCGCTGACGATGATGCCGCAGCTCGAGTGCCGGCAGGCCTCGATCAGGCGCTCGCGTTCGGCCAGCACGGCGGGGTGGACGATGGCTTCGAGCGTGGCGCGGTCCTCGGGGCTCGCGAGGATGCGCGCGCGGAGCGCGGCGCGATCCAACCGCCCATCGGGTGTCAGAATCGCGGGCCCGAACCGCTCGACGATCTGCCCAAAGACAGCCGTGCCGGGCTCCTGCAACCGGCGCACGATCTCATCGGCATCGATCACGGTCGCGCCCCAGTCGGCAAACAGGCGAGTCACCTCCGATTTGCCGGCGGCGACGTTGCCGGTGAGAGCGATGTGATAGGTGCGAGCGGTGAGGCGCGCGGGGCGAGGTGCGGCCCGGGAGGGGCGGGCCAACGCGGCCCGCCGCGGTGAGACGGTATCGGTTCCCTCGGACCTCGCACCTCGCACCTTGCACCTCCTAGAGGAGTGCCGTCTGGTCTTCGTCCTCGTGCGGTACCCGATGGCAGCGGCGGCAGCGGGCCTCGTAGGCCTCGCTCCCGCCCACCTGAATCGTGGGAGAGTCATAGCGGGCGGGCTTACCGTCGACGAGGCGCTGGTTGCGGCAGGCCAGGTCCCCGCAAACCACGCAGATCGCGCTCAGCTTGTCCACCTGCTCGGCGATTGCCATCAGATGGCCCATCATTCCGAACGGCTCGCCGCGAAAATCGGTATCGGTCCCGGCCACGATCACCCGGACACCCCGGGAGGCCAGTGCGGTAACCACCTCCACGATGTCGCGGTCGAGGAACTGCGCCTCGTCGATCCCGACCAGCTCGGTGTCGGGGCGCACCAGGCGCATGATTTCCGCCGCGCTATCGACCGGCGTGGCTTCGAACTCGATGCCGCTGTGACTCGAGACCCGATAGACCCCGCCGTATCGCTCGTCGAGGTGGGACTTGAAGACCTGGACCTTGCGTCGCGCGATCAAGGCACGCCGCACCCGCCGCAAGAGCTCTTCGCTCTTGCCGCTGAACATGACTCCGGTGACGACCTCGATCGTGCCCGGCCGAGCCAGGTTGTACATCAGGAGGGCTCCATGGAACTTCGACGATAGCGAGCCGAGCGAGCGCGGTCAAGCGAGCGGGGCATGCTCTTGCGGAATGCTATCAGGTTCCCATATTCCCGCCCTCATCACCACCGCGAAGGAGCGCGATGACCAAGCGCGAGCTGGTAGCCGAAGTCGGCCGGCGCCTCGGTCTTTCGCACCCCAAGGCGCTCGCGCTGGTCGATGCGCTGTTCGGAACCGACGGCATTCTTCCCAGCGAGCTTCGCAAAGGCGGACGAATCCTGATCAGTGGGTTCGGACATTTCGAAACGCGGCGGCGCGCGGCCCGGAACGGCCGCGATCCGCGCACCGGGCGGCGCATCGCGATCGAGGCGTCCACCGCCTTGGTCTTCCGGCCAGGGAAGCCCCTCCGAGATCTTCTCAATAGGAGACGGTGAGCGGTGAGCGGTGAGAGGTGAGAGGACCGTCCCGACCTCTCACCTCTCACCTCTCACCTCTCACCGCTCCTCTCACCTGCTTCCGGTCTACCCGCGCCACCACGCGCCGCTTCCGGATCACTTTTCCGGTAAGTCGTTCTGCGACTTGTTCCGGGTTTGCGCTCTCCGCGATCTCGACCAGCGAGAAGGACTCCCGGATCTCGATCCGACCAATGGCGGTCTTGGGGACCTCGCACTCGCGAGTGAGGGTGGCCACGAGATCGTGCGGGGTAACTCCGTCGCGCCGGCCGATCGATGCCCACAGTCGGGTTCGCGTTTCGGCAACGGGCGGAGCAGCAGTACGTTCGGTGCCGGACTTCTCCCATAACTCGAACAGGGCGGCGGCAACCGCGGTCGCTTCATAGCGCTCGAAGAGCGGTGCCAGCCTGAACAGGCTTCCGGGTTCGAGCCCCCGTTCGACCACCTCCGCGATCCGGTGTCGAGCTCGCTGGTCGGCCTCCCTCGCGAGCTCCAGCGCCCCGCGCACGACCACCGGCCGGCGCTCGGGCGTGAGTCGCTGGACGTAGGACTCCGTTCCGGGCGGCACCAGCAGGATCACGTCGCCCGCAGTCGCCAGTTCGGATAGCCGGGAGGGCGCAGGCAGGTCATAGGCGATAACGAGCGACGCAGCAGCCGGCACTTCGCTCGTGATGAATGCATCGATCCCGCCCGCCGCGATCGTTGCCCGAATGCCTGCGTGGTCGATGTCGGATGCGGTCCAGATCGCGACCGATGGAGGGTCTAACGCCTCGATCAGGTCGGCCAGAGCAGCCGCACGCCGCTGCCAGGCGGCCGCTACGGTGCGCACCGGGGTAGGGGCGGCCCCTGCCTGGCCCAGGTGATCGCTGACGGGGGCGCGCCAGCCATACCGTTCGATGACCGGAGCGGCGCGCTGTGGGTCGCTCGTCACGATGAGACGCTGGTTTTCTCGCGGGACGTCCTGGAACAATGCCGCCAGCAGCTCGTCGGCCTCTTCGCCCCAGGCTTCGGGCCAGATCACCGCGATGCCCGTGATCCGATCCAATTTGAGGGCCGCGCGGCGAACCACGGCCATGACAGTCTCCGGTGAGGTGATCAGCAGATCCACCTCGCCGGCTCTGAGCAGGCGGGTTAGCCGGGCGGGAGCCAGAGATCCCGCCACCTGGGTAGATCGCCCCGCGCGGTATTGCTCGGCGACGCGGGCCCATTCGGAAACGGCCTCGGGTGGCGTGAGAGCTAGCCAGACCCGTTGCTCGGCGCTCGGCGCTCGGCGCTCGGCACTGCGTGGCTCGGCAATCGGCGCTCGGCGCTCGGCAGCAGTTGTCGCTAGGCGGTCGAGTATTCCCTCCAGGACAAACGCCGTCCCAGCCGGAGAGGGAGGGGCAAAGACAACCAGATTGTGGCCGCGGGCCACCGTGGAGCGGGCGTTGGGATCGGACACGGGCGCCTCGGTTGTCAAACAGCAACGCTACCGGCGAGAAACCTAGCCGGTTGGTTATTCTTCTCGCCATGACGCGAGTCATCCGGCTGCCGGACCCGCTGTCGCCCAATCTCGCCTATCTTCGCGCCTCAGACACCATTGCCACCAGCGCCGAAGCCAAGCGCCGGAAGGCGGCGGGCGAAGATGTGCTCGATCTGGCCGCGGGCGAACCTGACTTCGACACGCCTGCTCCGGTGGCGCAGGCGGGCATTCTCGCGATCGAGCGGGGCCACACTCGGTATCCCCCGAATCAAGGACTGAGCGAGCTGCGTCACGCGATCGCGAAGAACCTCTCGCGGCTTTCCGACGGGCGACCGGTGTCTGCCGACTCCGTGATCGTGAGTACCGGCTCCAAGCAGGCCCTCTTCAATGCCTGCTTCAGCCTATTCGGTTCCAAGGACCGCGTGCTGATTCCATCGCCCTGCTGGGTTTCCTATCCGCAGATCATCCATCTCTCCCGTGCCGAGCCGGTCATGGTGCCGGGTGCGGCAGACTGGGGGCTCAAGGTCAGCGCCAACGACCTCGAGCGGCACACCGACAAGCTGGTTCGCGGCCTCATTCTGTGCTCGCCATCCAATCCGACCGGTGCGGTGTACACCCTGAGCGAGCTCAAGTCCATCGCGAGCTGGGCCAAGCAGCATGAGGTCTGGGTAATCGCGGACGAGATCTACCGGCGGATTTGCTTTGGCGCCGGCCCGGCCCCGTCGTTTCTCGACCTGCCTGATGAGGATCTCGAGCGCGTCGTGATCATCACCGGCGCGAGCAAGGCGTACGCGATGACCGGCTGGCGGATCGGAGCGGCTATCGCTCCGGCGCACCTGGTCAAGGCGATGGCGAATATCCAGTCTCACACCACCAGCGGGGCAAATCATCCTTCCCAGTGGGCAGCGGTCACGGCGTTCAACGATCCCGAGGTGGAACAACAGGTCCAACGCATGGTCGAGGCATTCGCCCGGCGACGCGATCTGGTCGTCAATCGGTTCCGCGAAGAGGTTCCCGGCATCGAGTTTGTCGAGCCC
This sequence comes from Gemmatimonadales bacterium, assembly GCA_052389555.1. Lineage (GTDB taxonomy): Bacteria > Gemmatimonadota > Gemmatimonadetes > Gemmatimonadales > GWC2-71-9 > JABFSM01. The sequence continues at coordinate 24,819 of JBQTHV010000017.1, forward strand.
CACGGCGCGTTCTACTTCTTTTTTCGGGTTGATGGGATCTCGCCTCCCGGCCAACCGGCGCTGAGCGGGACTGCGTTTTGTGAGGAGCTGATGCGGCAGGAGGCCGTGGCCCTGGTGCCCGGCGGTGCCTTCGGAGACGACCGCTGGGTGCGGCTCAGCTATGCCGTTTCCAATCGTGAACTCGATGCCGCACTCGACCGGATTCTCCGATTTGTCCAGAGCTATAGCTGAGCCTCGGCCCGGAGGCCAAGCTCCCTGGGCGCACTTGCGGCGGCAGCTCGGCCGGGTTCCTGGATTGGTCACGGCAGAATGCGAACCCCCGGCGAGCCAGGGGCGGTCCGAGGAGGCCCGCATTGTTCCTGCCGAGCTCGTGGAGTCGCCGCTGGGGTGCCGCCCAGTTGGCGCACCGGAACCGTGGGCCGAACCGGTCGCGTTTCTCGATGGAGTCCAACGTTACGAGATCGTTGCCTACGCCGGTGCCATGCCGCTGGTGGCCGCCGAAGTGGCGGCAGCGGTGCGGGAGCGGATTGGGCGCGACGGACGCACGGTGCTGGCCGAGCGCCGGCAGCTGTTGATCGGCCGGCCCGAGGCGCTGGCCGCCGCGGGTAACTCGCTCGACGGCTTCACCACGGTGGCCCTCGAAACCGACGAACCGCCGCATCCCTTGCGCGACCTCGAGCTTGCTCGCGCCGCGGTGGACCGCGCCCGCGGTGAGGTAGAGCGGGCAGCAGGAACGGAGTATCGCAGGCGAGCGGGGCACTGGCTCGTCGTGGATGGCTCACTCGCCGAGAGTCCGGCGTGGGCTGCCGACCCACGCATGATTGGCGTCGCGAAGAGCCACGCCTCGCTTCCGTTTGGCGGGTCCGAGCTGGTGACGTATCTCCAGCTTCCGGTTGGGCAACGGAGCAGCGTGTTTCAACCGTCTTCCCGGCGGCACGCGCCGGTGTATGCCTGGGGTTTGCGGCTCTGGGACTGGAGCGGGAAAGACCTCTTCTTCGGTTTGGTGCGGGTCGAAGCAGCGCCGACCAAGGCGATCCTGGAAGCCGCCGACCGGATTTCCCGCTGGCTGCTTGCCGAGCGGGCGCCGATCAGTGCGGATCCCCGCTGGGACCGGTTACTCTATGGTGTCTATGGCGTCGAGCAGTATCTCCGGGCGGGCCGAGGGTTGGTTTTGGCCCACAGATAATCTGTGTAACCTGTGGGCGAATTCCTAGGAATCCGACATTGAGCACTGAGTTCGCGGGTTATGATAGCCGGTCCCAGGGGGCCGTGACGCCCGTGGGGCGAGTTGTCGCCACCGAGCTCAAGCCCAGCACACCACACCAGTTCTATTTCTGGACCGGGCAGGACTCGCCTGTCGGGATCGGGGCCATCGTGCGGGTGGAGGCCGAGGGGCGAGCCATCTTCGGCGTGGTCACCGACGCATTCGCCTATTCCGATCTCCAAACCCCGCTGCATGCGGTGATCGGTGCCGACGGCGATCCTGCGGGTCCCGAGGAGCCGACCCGGCGCACCGAAATCCGCCTCTATGCCGCCGCAGTGTTGCGGCAGGTCCCCGAGGAGCCGGTCCAGCCGGTGCCGCTCGGCCCGGTCCACCTCGCCGGGGATGCCGACGTCGTGACCGCGCTGCGGATGG
>JBQTHV010000018.1:0-6429 GCA_052389555.1 Gemmatimonadales bacterium
GCCCGCGGTGGCCGGTCGGTCGCGGCAGCCGGCTCGGCAGCGCGGCCCAACGAGTACTACATGGGGACTACCGGGGGCGGCGTCTTCAAGACCACCGACGGGGGCGAGACCTGGACGCCGGTGAGCGATCGCTATTTCGGCGGCACGATCGGCGCAATTGCGGTGAGCGAATCGAACCCCGACGTGGTGTACGTCGGGGGCGGCGAGTTCCCGATCCGCGGGAACGTTTCCCATGGCGACGGCGTGTACAAGTCCACCGATGCGGGACGAACCTGGACCTATATGGGGCTCGTGGAGACGCGGCAGATCGCCAAGATCCGGGTTCATCCGCGTAACCCGGACATCGTGTATGTCGCCGCACTGGGACCGGTGTTCGGACCGAGCCTGCACCGCGGCGTCTACAAGAGCTCCGACGGCGGGAAGACCTGGAGCAAGATGCTTTTCCGGAACGACACCACCGGCGCGATCGATCTCTCGATGGATCCCAGCGATCCCGAGGTACTGTATGCCGGGTTATGGACGGCGTACCGCAAGCCGTGGCAACTGGTGAGCGGCGGCAGCGGCAGCGGGGTGTTCAAGACGACCGACGGTGGCCGCACCTGGAAAGAGCTCACCCGCAATCCCGGGCTGCCGGCCGGCATCATCGGCAACATCGGCATCTCGGTCTCCCCTGCCAATCCCCGGCGGGTCTATGCGATCATCGAGGCGGACTCGGGCGGCGTGTTTCGGTCCGACGACGCGGGCGAGACCTGGACCCGGGTCAACGCGGACCGGAGCCTCCGGCAGCGGGCCTGGTATTACAGCCGGATCTACGCCGACCCGCAGGACGAGAACACCGTCTATGCGAGCAACGTCCAGTTCCAGCGCTCGCGCGACGGCGGCAACACCTGGCAGCCGATCCGCGCCCCGCACGGGGACAGTCATGATCTCTGGATCGCTCCGAACAACAACCAGCGGATGATCGAGTCGAACGACGGCGGCTCCAACGTGACCACCAACGGGGGCCGGACCTGGACCGAGCAGGACTACTCCACCGCCCAGTTCTACCACGTCACCACGACCAATCACTTCCCCTACCGCGTCTGCGGTGCCCAGCAGGACAACAGCACCGCCTGCCTGCCGGGCCGGCCGCTGTTCGGGGCTGACTTGCGGGAGTTCTACGACGCGGGCGGCGGGGAATCGGGGTACATCGCGGTCCGCCCCGATGATCCCGACATCATGTTCGCGGGCAGCTACGGAGGCCATCTGACCCGGAAGAACACCCGGACCGGCCTCTCCCGAAACGTCAACGCGTGGCCGCTCAACCCGATGGGGCACGATGCCAAGGATGCGAAGTACCGGTTCCAGTGGACGTTTCCGATCGTGATCTCCCCGCACGATCCTAACACGGTCTATATCGGGTCGAGCGTGATCTTCAAGTCCACGGACGAGGGGGGAAGCTGGACGGCGATCTCGCCCGATCTGACCCGCGCGGACCCTCGCACCCTGGGTCCCTCGGGCGGGCCGATCACCCGGGACCAGACCAGCGTGGAGTACTACGCGACCGTGTTCACCATCGCCGAGTCGCCGGTTGAGCGGGGCGTGATCTGGTCCGGCAGCGACGACGGGCTGGTGCAGGTAACCCGCGACGGCGGGACAACCTGGACCAACGTCACGCCCAAAGACCTGCCCGAGTGGACCCGGATCTCGATCGTCGAGGCGTCTCCCCACGGCCGGGGCACCGCCTACCTCGCCGGGAATCGGTACCAGCTCAACGATTACGTGCCGTATCTCTACAGGACCACCGACTACGGCCGGACCTGGACCCGGATCACTTCCGGAATTGCCGCGAGCGAATTCGCCCGGGTCATTCGGGAGGACCCGGTCCGGGCCGGGCTGCTCTACGCGGGAACCGAGCGCGGCGTGTGGGTGTCCTTCGATAACGGAGCGAACTGGCAGCGGCTCCAGCGCAACCTGCCGCCGGTGCCGGTGCATGATCTCGCCGTGAAAGAGGGCGATCTGGTCGCGGCGACTCACGGCCGCTCGTTCTGGGTCCTCGACGACCTGTCGGTGCTACGGCAGCACGCGGCCGACCTCGCCCAGAAGGACGTGCATCTGTTCAAGCCGCGCGATGCCTATCGGGTTACCATGGGCGGTGGCTTCGGCGGCGGGGGCGGGTTCGGCAGCGGCCCGCAGGCGCAGCAACCAACGCTCCCGCCGCTCACCGGCTGGGACGGCGCGGTCATTCATTACTGGGTCAAACAGAATGCGCAGCGGGTTACCCTCGAGTTCCTCGATGCCAAAGGCCAGGTGATCCGCCGGTTTACCAGCGAGCTGGACTCGCTGGCCCGGGCCGACTCGGTACGGCGGGCCGGTGAACGGGCGGCGCGTACGGCCGCCGTCCGCAGGACCGCGGACAGCCTCACCGCGCTCGGCGTCATGGTGGCGTCGGTGCGACCCGACACGACCCAGCCACCCCCGGTTCCAGGATGGCGCTACGTTCCCCCGCCGCGCGTGCCGAATCGCGCCGGCATGAACCGGTTCAGTTGGAACCTGCGGGCGGAAGACGCGACCGGGTTCCCCGGCATGATCATGTGGGCGGCAGGAACGACCGGGCCGGTCATCCCTCCCGGGGAGTACACGGTTCGCCTCACGGCGGGGAACCAATCCACCACCCAGACGTTCAAGGTGCTCCGTGATCCTCGCGCCAACGCGAGCCAGGCCGATCTCGACGCGCAATACACGTTCCTGGTCCAGGTTCGAGACCGGATGTCGGAGGCGAACAACGCCGTACGCACGATTCGCAACGTGAAGGGTCAGCTGGCTGACCGTCGCTCGGCACTGGGCACTCGGCGCTCGGCGTTTGATAATCTCAGTCGCGCCCTCGAGGCGGATCTCTCCGCGGTCGAGGAGGAGATCTACCAGGTGCGGAACCGCAGCGGACAAGATCCGCTGAACTATCCGATCAAGCTCAATAACCAGATTGCGGCCCTCGCCGGCGTTGCCGGGAGCACCGAAGCGCGTCCGACCGCGCAGTCGTACGAGGTATTCCGGTTGCTGTCGGACCAGCTCGAGGTGCAGCTTCGCAAGCTCAACGAGCTTCTGGACGGCCGCCTGGCCGCGGTCAACGCTGAGCTCCAGCGTCTTGGCCTCGAACGCATCACGCCCAGCACTGCCGAAGTGCCGATCGCTGCGCCGTGATACCGGTCACCGCGCGCCAAGCCGCCGAGCCACCGAGCCGTCCAGCCGTCCAGCCGCCGAGCCGCCGAACCACCCTGCTCCTGCTTCTCGCCGCCGCCTGCGGTCCCGGCACTCCGCCCGGCCCGGAAGAGGAGGCTCTTCCTAACCCGGGCGACACGCTGGTGACCGCATGGGCCGAGTATCCGCTCGCGGCGGCGGTTGGAGGTCGCTGGGTCGTCGTCGCGGCGGACTGGGACCAAGCGCTCCTCACGGACTTCGCGAGAGATACGCTGCTCCCAGTCGGCGGGCCGCGACAGCAAGCCTATCTCCATCCGTTCCAGGTGTTCGGATTCCGCGATACCGTCTATCTCGCGGACTGGGGGAGGCGGCGGACCACAGTTTGGTCCCCCGAGGGGAGCCTGGTCGACTCGATCCCGTTCGCCGACCCGCTGCGCGGCGCGTACCTACGGGCGCGGGATGGCGCGGGACAACTCTACTTTCAGGTGGATCCTCAACCGCGCCGCGATGGCAGCGGCAATCTCGACTCGGCGGCCATCGTGCGAACCTCCCGGTCCCTAACTCGGTTCGACACGGTGGCGCGGCTGGCCCCACTCGAGCTGGCTCAAATCGAGCGGCAGGACGTCACCCGCTTCGAGCAACGGATCTTCAGCGGCAACGATCTCTGGGGGGTCTGGCCGGACGGTATGGTCTGGATCGCGCGGCGCTTCCGGAACCAGATCGAGTCGTTCACCCCGCAGGGCGAAAGGACCCGCGGCCCCCCGCTCCCCGATCCGGTCTACGAGGTCACGCCCGCGGACCGGGAGATCTACCTGCGGAGCTATCCGCCCGAGCTCAGACCGAAGGAAGAAGAGCTGGCCTGGGCGATCATCTTTCCACCGTTTACCACGGCGTTCACGACCGCCGATGGGTCGATCTGGCTGGAGAAGAGCAAACAGGCCGCCGATACGCTCCGGCGAATTCAGGTGCTCGACCGCGCCGGGAACCTGCGGCGGCTGCTCGTGCTGCGAGGGCAGGGAAGACTCGTTGCGGTCGGGCTCGGCAAGCTGCTCATCGCCGAACGATTCGGCGGGGGAATGAGACTGCTCGAGGTCGCGGTGCCGGAGCCGCAACAGCGTGAACGGTAGAAGACTCGTTGCTCAGGGTTCCCGCTTCTCCTCCTTGCGTCCTTCCTCATACCACCGCTGCATGATCTCTCCGGCCAGCCCGCGCGCGCCGAGTCCGAACGCCAGGCCGGCGGCGAGCGCGACCGCGCCCAGGATCAGGGTGAACGCCGCGGTGACGATCTCCGGGGCCACCCCGAGCTGCTGGACTGCCATGAAGATCGCGATCGTGACCACGGCGGCCTTCGCCAGCTTGGCCAGCACCGGAACGCCCCGCATCCGGCCCGCCGAGGCCAGCACGACCGCCCGCACGAACTCGCCCACGATCATCCCCAGGATCACGATCACGATCGCCGCGATGAGCGTGGGGATATACGAGAGCATGGTGCCGAACATCAGGTTGATACTCTCCAGGCCTAACGCGCTGCTCGCGAGCAGGATCACCACCAGCATCACCATCCAGAAGAGCAGCTTGCCGACCGCGTGAATCGGATCGAGATGGGTGCCGGTCCGGCCCATCGCCTCCGAAATGCCGCCCCGCTCCGCTACCTTGTTGAAGTTGAGCCTGATCAGGAGCGCGTCGGTCCACCGCTCCACCAGGCGCGCCAGGAAGTACCCCGCGAGCAGGATCGTGATCGCCGCTAACACGGCGGGAAGAACGCCAAGGAGCTCGGACGCCCCGAGCCTGAGCCGCTGCCAGAGTTCGTTCACCGTGACACCTCGATCACCAGTTTGCCGAGCTGTTCACCCCGCGCCATCCGTTCGTAGGCCAACCGTCCCTCCGTGAGCGGTACCACCGAGTCAATCACCGGCCAGAGCTGGTGGTTCCGAATCCGCTCCATCACCTCCACGAACTCGGGCCGGCTGCCCATGGTGGAACCCAGCAGGCTCCACTGAAACCAGAAAAGCCGCCGGAGGTCGAGCGACACGTCGGGTCCGCTGGTCGCCCCGCAGGTTACCAATCTGCCGCCCGGCGCGAGCGCTCTCAATGACCCGCTCCAGGTCGCCTGGCCCACCGAATCCACTACGACATCCACTCCACCACGAAGCCGGGACCGGATCTCGGTGGCGACACTCACCGGGTCCTGTCCGGCGTGACTCAGCGCCAGGTCGGCGCCGAGCTCCAATGCCTGGTCCAGCTTGCGCTGGGACGAGCCGGTGACGATGACCCTTGCGCCCAGCGCCTTCGCGATCTGGAGCGCCGCGAGCGATACTCCTCCGCCCGCACCCCAGATCAAGACTGTCTCTCCGGCGCGAAGTCGCGCCCGGGTGGTGAGCATCCGCCACGCGGTGAGGGTGGAAAGCGGGAACGCGGCAGCGGCAGGCCACGGCATATCATCCGGAATCAGAGCGATGTTTCGTTCTGGAACGACAACCAGCTCAGCGCAGGTGCCGGACCGGTGCTCGCCGAGAATCTGGAACTCGCGGCAGTAGGGATCCTGCTGTGTCTTACACGCGGGACACTTGCCGCAGGAGATGCCGGGGTTGATCGCGACTCGATCGCCGACTCGCACCGAGCTCACCTGGCTTCCCACTACCTCGACGACGCCGGCGCCGTCGGTTCCGACGATGTGAGGAAAGCTCAGGGTGATCCCCTTGACTCCCTCGGTGAGGAAGAGATCCAGGTGATTGAGGGCGGCGCAGCGGATTCGGAGCATCACCTCGTCCTGCGCTGGAGGACCCGGCGAGGGCAGCTCGAGGACGTCGAGGTGTTGGGGCCCGCCGAGTCGGGTTAGGACGAGCGCCCGCATGCGTCTGAGGTCCGCCTTGCAGATGGGAGAAAGTTGCCGCAAGATACATCCGGCCTAACGCGAAGGCGCCGAGGCGCCTCACCCCTCTGCGGCGGGGCTTGCCGCAACCGAGTACCTGGAGGAGCCAGCATGGCCGTGTTCCGTAATTCGGATACCTGGGAATCGGGCGGCTGGATGGACCCGATGCCGTCGTCCACCCCGCCCCCGCCCCCACCCCCCCCACCCCCCCCACCCCCCCCGCCGCCGCCGCGTCCCCCGGCTGCGGCGAGGCCAATGACACCGGTGGGTCCGGAGCCGGCCATGCCGGCTAAGCCCGCGCCTGCCAAGAAGAAGCTGGCCGCGAAGAAGAAGGCGGCGCCCAAGAAGAAGGCCGCCGCCCGGAAGCCGGCGCGGAAGCC
>JBQTHV010000019.1:0-5953 GCA_052389555.1 Gemmatimonadales bacterium
CTACTTACTACCTCCTATGCAGTCCTCACCCATCGCACCATATCTCGCAACGTAGCCTTCTTGCCGTACATGAGGATCCCGACCCGGTAGATACGCGAGGCGACCCACACGATGAGCAGCATACCGAGCACCGTAACGGCGATCGAGGCGACGAGCTCCAGTGGGGCAATCGGGGAAATCGAATAGCGCAGGGGGACCGCGAACGGAGCGAGCATGGGGATGAAGCTCAGCACCTGGGCCGCGGTGCCGTTGGGATCCCGCATGAGCGCGAAGGTCGAGAAGAAGCCGGCCAGGACGAACAGCATGACCGGCATTTGGAGCTGCTGGGCATCCTGCACCGTGCTGCACATCGCGCCCACCGCCGCATAGGCCGCGGCGTAGAGCAGGAAACCGAGCGCGAAAAAGAGGAAGAATACGACCATCAGGTCGAGCGGCATGGCAGGCAAGGTGAACATCGGCCCGCCGGGGCCCGGAGTCGCCCCGAAGAGGCCCAAGATCTGAGCCTGGTGGCTGCCCAGGTACGCCGCGATCCCGGCCCAGATGCCGAGCTGGATCAGAGCGACGAGCCCCACGCCGACCACCTTGCCGAGCATCATCTGGAAGGGAGTGAGACTCGAGGCGAGGACTTCCACGATCCGGCTGGTCTTTTCCTCGATGATCGAAGTCATCACCTGAGTGCCGAAAAGCAGCAAGGCGAAGTACAGGATGAATCCCATCGCGTAGGCGAGCACAAAGGTCGAAGCTCCGCTCTCGCTGGTGAGCCGTCCGTTGGAGACCTTGGTCGTGGCGAGGTTGATCCCCTGCACCGATTTCATCACGGTCTCGAGATCGACGCCGATCCCTTCGAGCCGCTCGGCGATAACCACGGGCCGCATGGTTCGCTCGAGCTCTTCCATGTCACGGAAGCTCGCCACGTTGGCGCCGTAGTAGTCGGCCCGTCCGCTCGGCACCGTGGAATCGCTGACGACGAGGATGCCGTCCCAGCCGCCTGCCCGCTTCCGCGAGAGCCCGGTGTAGGGCACCAGCGAGTCGCGCACCAGGGTGGCGCGCCCGGCCGCCGGGAACCGCTGTACCCGATAGCGTGGCAGCGCCTCGGGCCCCCGGCCAATCCGCTCGCTCTGCAGGGTGGCCTCGATCCGGCTCCCCAGGTCATTGGTGGTGGCGTCGACGAGTGCCACGGTGCGGGTGCCCGTGCTCCGCCCCATCAGAAACGCCGGCAGCACCACCAGCACCCCCATGAGCACCGGGAAGAGCAGGGTGCTCAGGATGAACGCCTTCGTCCTAACCCGCTCGACCACCTCGCGGCGGATGACCGCCCACACCTTACGCATGGACCACCTCCTGGGCCGGCTGGACCGCAGCCTCGGGACCTACCTTCGCGATGAAGATCGCCTGGAGCGAAGGCTCGACGACCTCGAAGCGCGACAACCCGACGTCCGAGTCGACCAGCGCGCGGAGTAGCCGGTCGGCACTGCCGGTCGGAGCGAGCTCGACCTCCGCGCTCGCGCCGTAATCATCGACCTTCTGAATCAGCGCCGAATCGGCGAGGATGGGCGAGGCGCGCTCCTTGTTCCGCGTGAACGTCAGGGCGACATGCCGTCCGCCGAACTGCCGCTTGACCGCGCTCAAGGCCCCGTTCACGACGGTGCGCCCTCTCGCAATGATCACGATGTGGTCACACATCCGCTCGGCTTGCTCCATGATGTGGGTCGAGAAGAGCACGGTCTTGCCGTTCCGGGCCGCTTCGACCACCACGTCCTTCATCACCTGGCTATTCACCGGATCGAGTCCACTGAACGGCTCGTCTAGGATGAGCAGCTCGGGGTCGTGCAGGAGCGCTCCGATGAACTGGGCCTTCTGCTGCATTCCTTTGGAGAGATCTTCGATCTTCTTGGCCTTCCAGTCATGGAGACCGAGCCGATCGAGCCACTCGCCGGCTTTTCGGCGGGCGGCGGGACGGCCGATGCCTTTCGTTTCGCCGAGGAAGGTGAGCATGTCGAGCACCTTCATCTTGCGATAGAGACCCCGTTCCTCGGGCAGGAACCCGATCCGATCGGAGAGGTCTCGACTGGCCGATTCGCGGCCGAGGACCGTGATTCTGCCCTCATCCGGCGTGATGATGTTCATGATCATCCGGATCGTGGTGCTCTTCCCCGCCCCGTTGGGTCCGAGCAAGCCGAAGATCCCACCCTGGGGAACTTCCATCGTGAGCTGATCCACGGCGGTATGGCCGGAGAACCGCTTGGTGACGCCATTGAGCCTCACCACGCTGCCATTCATCATGATCGGCTCCTACGCATCAGGTCCTCCATTCGGATAGAAGATCTCCTCGATCGGCCGTCTGAACAGATGGGCGATCGCGAACGCCAGCGGGAGACTCGGGTCGTACTTGCCGGTCTCGATCGCATTGATCGTTTGCCGCGATACTCGAAGCCGCTCAGCCAGCTCCGCCTGCGACCAGTCCCGCTCGGCCCGGAGGACTCGGAGCCGGTTGGTCATTGGTATCGCCGGCGGACCACTACCATGCCAAGTCCCCAGAGCAGGAACGCCCCGGTCCAGACGAAGCTCATAACCCGCGAAGCGCTTAGGTTCGGGATGACGTCAGCTTTGGCGAGCGCCGCATACGCCATGACCAGCAGCATGGTGGCTGCGAACTGGAACAGCAGGGCTTCGAGGTGAATCAGCCGCTGCAATTCATCCATGCTGCGCAGGTAGCGGCCCATGCCGACGAAGAACCCTACCATGAGCGCCACGGGCGCCAGCGCGGCAACGATGCGAAGCGGAGGCGGAATGATTCCGGCTTCCTGGAGACCGGCGACCAGGATCGTCAAGACGGCGGACGCCACTGCCCACAGAATCATCCGCATGCTGAACCGATTGGATTCGCACGCCATTAGTCCAACTCAAGAGATATGGAGTAGCAACAAGAGTAAAGCACAATTGACTGACAGTCAAGTAAGCTTTACACAACCTTACTTGCGCGGAGGCGGGATTTCTTCCAAGATTATCGATCCGAGAGTTTTTGCGTCGTTTTGCGGGTCGAGGGTCTGCGGCATGAGAGTTTGCTCCCGATAGACGGGGACAGCGGATCGCCCGTCGTCGCGCTGACGGGAGACGGCTCAACGGCCTACGGTGTTGGAATCCATTGGGGCAACGGATCCGAGGGACCGCGCTTCAGCGCACTCTACGCAGGTCTGGATGAGATCTACGCAGCCAATACTTCTCTCAGTTACATGGATGTCACGGCGCCACCTCCGCCACCACCTCCGCCTCCACCACCACCGATCAACGTAACCCTCAGCGGCCCTTCATCAGTCCGACCCAATGTCACCTGTCTCTGGACCGCGATTCCAACTGAAGGGGTGGCACCGTTCAGCTACTCATGGCTCGTGAACAACTCGCCGGTCAACAACGGCTCTCCATATCCGCAGGAGCTGCTGTATCAAAACACCGGATCCAACTTCACGATCGAAGTTCGAGTGACCGATGCGATCGGGGCCAACGGCAACAAGACCAAGAGCGTTACGATCAGCCCGTCGGCTCCGCTATGCCAATACTAGCGCGGATGTGGGAGCCAGTTGCGCGGCGTCAGTTCGCCACGTCTGCTAGGAGCGCCCTCACTGCGGTGGGCGCCCTAGCGGCGCTGGGCGCGTTAGGTGGTTGTTCCCTGTTCGGGCCATCGTCCAAGGAGGTGTATGAGCTCGCTCGCGTCAACGACGAGCCCATCCCGGCAGTGCAATACCAATGGGGCCTGATGGGCGGAGGCCAATTCCAGAGCTTGATAGTCCAGTCGTCACTGATCCTCTATGGAACCGGAACGTCGGGACGGTTCTTCCGCGATGCCGATGGAAAAGACCTGTGGTACGGCGCCCAGGACGACAGGGAGTGGCACGTGGAGCAGAGAGGGACGTTTGAACGCAGCGACACGGCAGTAGTGCTACGACGACCTCGCTCGGATCGGTTCGAGGTGGCGACGGTCTATTACACGTTTGAAAACGGCAGGGTCCTGAGAGGGTGTGGGGGCGAATCTGAAACATACGCGTGCTATGAGTATGTCCGCACAAGTCCTTAGGATCCCCTCCAGTCCAATAGTGGCGTGATCGGACCCACCTCTTTGGCCGGGAGAATCACGAACTTCTCATCCGCGGTCACCCCGAACTTGCGGAGCTTCGCGATCCAGTCCTCCCGCGACACGCTCGCCAGGGCCGGATCGTGGATCGCGACATCGCGCATCGCGACGCCCCGTTCGGTGCGTTCATGGTATCGCCCGACCCAGGTGCGCCCCGAGGTCCCCTCGACCACAACGGTGACGCCGTGCAAAGGCTCGTGGCCGGGGTGGAAGACGTGGCCGCTCAACGTAAGAGGTGAGAGGTAAGTGGTGAGAGGGAGACGGTCAGCGGCGGGAGGTCCTTATCGCCTCTCACCTCTCACCTTGACCTCCGATTCCCGCTTGCAGTACCGATCAAACGCCGCCACCAGATCCGCCGCGATAGCGCTGGCACTGCGGCCCTCGATCATGTGCCGGTGGATGAAGTGGGCGACTTCGCCGTCCACGAGCAGCGCGAACGAAGGTGAGCTCGGCTGGTACTCGGCGAAATAGCTGCGCGCCCGCGCGGTGGCATCGAGATCCTGACCCGCGAACACGGTATACAGCTGATCCGGCTTCACCGCGTGCTGGAGGGCGAGCGCGAGCGCAGGCCGAGCGGCGCCCGCCGCACAACCGCACACCGAGTTCACGAACACGAGCCCCGTGCCCTCGCCGGGCCCCAGCGCTTCATCCACGTCGGCAACGGTGCGCAGCTCGCGCAACCCGAGCCGGGTCACTTCGTCCCGCATGGGACGGATCATCATTTCAGGATAGGTCATAGCTCCTCTAGGTGTCAGACGGTCAGGCGGTCAGACGGACAGATGGTCAGAGGGTCAGATGATAGGCGGTCGGGGATCGGTCGACTACCTGACCGTCTGTCCGTCTGTCCGTCTGGCCGCCTGGTCCAGCGCCGCTTTCATTGCATGCCAGCTCAAGGTGGCACACTTCACTCGAATCGGGAACGCCCGCACCCCCTGAAAGACCTCCAGTTTGGCCGGCAGCTTCGAGTCTGGCCCCCGGCCGCTGGCCCCTGGCCCCTCTCCGGTCACCATCCCGTGAAAGGATTCGAACAGCTCGCGGGCCTCCGCCACCGTCTTCCCCTTCACCGCCTGCGTCATCATCGAGGCGCTGGCTTTCGAGATCGCACATCCCTGTCCCTGGAACGCAGCGTCGGCGATGCGGCCGCCCTCCAGCTTGAGCCAAACGTCATAGACATCGCCGCACAGCGGGTTACGGCCCTCCGCGTGCGCAGTCGCATCCTCGAGCTTCCGGAAGTTGCGGGGAGACCGGTTGTGATCGAGGATGACGCTTTGGTAGAGCTCGTCCAGCTCTCCCGTCCCGGTCATCCGAACACCCGCCGCACTTGGTGGAGCCCTTCGACCAGCGCATCCACTTCTTCCGGCGTATTGTAGGCCCCGAACGAAGCCCGGAGCGTCGCGGTCACCCCAAACCGCCGCATGAGCGGCTGGGCGCAGTGATGACCGGCCCGCACCGCGATCCCCAGCGTATCGAGCACCGTGCCGGCATCGTGGGGATGGACCCCATCCATCACGACCGAGAGCACGCTCACCCGATCAGCGCCCTCGCCGAGGACGCGGAGCCCGGGCACGGTGAGAAGCTTGCGGCCCGCTTCGGCCACCAGCTCCTGCTCATAACACGCGAGCGCTTCCCAGTCCCACTGCATCACGTAATCCAGCGTGGCGCCCAGGCCGACCGCCTCGGCGATGGGCGGGGTCCCGGCCTCGAACCGCTCCGGCGGCGGGGCAAAGCTGCTCCGCTCGATCTGCACCTCGCGGATCATCCCGCCCCCGCCCTGCCACGGCGGCATCGCTTCGAGCAGGGCACGCTTGCCATAGAGGATCCCGA
>JBQTHV010000020.1:0-10459 GCA_052389555.1 Gemmatimonadales bacterium
TTCATGATGATCGGCCCCCGCCAGATGGCCGGGGCGTCGCGCTCAACCAGGAACCCGATCGACATGAGCTTGACGCCATGCGCCTCGAGTGGCTGGATCCGCCCTCCGGTGACGGGGGGACGCTCGAAGACGCCGAACATCCTCGGAATGTTGGGCCCGTAGATGTCGGCATCCATAAGCCCAACCCGATGCCCCTGCCGGGCCAGCGCCACCGCGAGGTTCACCGCGACCGTCGATTTCCCCACCCCACCCTTTCCCGAGCTCACCGCGATCACCCGGCCCAGCCGGGGCAGCTCGGCGGGCATGGGCGCCGGAATACCTAACCCGGCAGATTGGGGTGCTCCCATCGGGGAGGGCGGGCCATGGGTCGGGCGAGGCGGACCCGCGGGATCGACCACGGTGATCTTCACTCCGTCCGGCTTCACGCCGGGGACCTGCTTCACCGCGGCGCGCGCCTCGCGCACCAGCGTGGCCGGATCCTCTTTCCCGAGGAGAAAGGTGAAGCTCACCTGGCCCTCCGGGGTGACCGCGAGGTCCCGGATCATGCCGGCGGAGAGGAGATCGTTGTCGAGCCGGGGATTCCTGATTCGGGCCAGCGCAGCACCAACCTGCGCCGCGAGGGACTCAGATGGCATCGACCTGCTTCACTTCCGGTACCAATTGGCGGAGCCGCGCTTCGATCCCCTGCCGGAGCGTAATCGTGGACGCGCTACACCCGGAACAGGTCCCACCCAGCCGGAGCAGCAGGATACCTTCACTATCGTCGAAATCCACCACCTCCACTTTGCCGCGGTGCGAGGAGATGTAGGGCCGGAGCGTGTCGAGGGTGGCTTCGATTCTCTCGAGTGTCGTCATAAGCTATCAGCTATCAGTCGGGCTATTGGCTATTGGCTATTGGCTATTGGTCCCATTCCCCCATTCCCCATTCCCCATTCCCCATTCCCCACTCCCAAGATACACAGCTAATCGCCGGGAAGGGCGGCCAGATACTGGCGCGCCGCCTCCAGGACTGTGGCCTGCACTTCGGGCAGTGAGCCCGGCAGGGAGAGTCCCGACGCGTGCTTGTGGCCTCCGCCTCCGAACGGCCTGGCAAACGCAGCCACGTCCACCTCGCCGATCGATCGCAGGGAAACCTTGACGCGGTCGCGGGAGATCTCGCGAAACAGGAGCGCCAGCCGAACTCCCGCGATCGAGCGGGGGAACTCCACTATGCCGTCGAGATCATCTACGGTTACCTGATGCCGCTCGAGCGCCCCGGGCGGCACCGTGATCCACGCGAGCCCGTCCTCCACCACCAGCGTCTGGAGCGTTTCCGCCAGGAGCCGGGGTCGCCCCGGAGGGGCGTTGGCATACACCTCGAGATAGATGTCTTCGGGATCGAGACCGCGCTCGAGCAGCTCGGCGGCGATCCGCAGCGTACGGGGGTGCGTGTTACTGAAGCGAAACCCACCCGTGTCGGTGAGTAGCGCCACATAGAGCGCGCGGGCCACGGCAGGCGTCATCGGCCACTGATTCGCCAGTGCAATTTCGCAGATGAGCTCGCCGGTCGCGGCCGCACTGGGATCGAGGTAGCGGGGGCCATCGGGCAGCGTGCCGGGGCTCACGTGATGGTCAATGCACGCGACCGGAACCCCGCGCTCCGCGACTGCCTCGCTCAGCATGCCGAGCCGGCCTAGATCGGAGATGTCGAGCACCACGATGAGGTCGGCGGCCCGCACCGCCTTCACGGCTTCCCGGCTCTTATCGAGGCCGTCGAAATCCTGGAGCAGGAAGTTGAAGCGCGCCGGCGTGAGGGTCGGGTTCGCGATCGCGACGTCGAGTCCCCGAGCCTTGAGGAGATGCGCCAGGGCAACCTCACTACCGATCCCATCGCCGTCGGGGTGAACGTGGGTGGTAAGCGCGACCCGGCGCCCCGCTACGAAGTGCCGGGCCAGCTCCTCTGCGGCGTTGAGCTTGTCGGCTGATAGCGTGATGGGCATCAGTGGGAAACTAAGCGGGGAGTAGGGAGTAGGGCCTATCCCCTACTCCCTACTTTCCCGCCGCGCCGATCTCTCTCTGCAATACGCTGTGCCGCCGCCCGTAGCCGAAGTAGATCACGAACCCGATCAGGAGCCACACCAGCAGCCGGAGCCAGGTGTCGCCCGGCAGGGTGGCCATGAGCCCGATGCAGGTGAGAATGCCCAGAATCGGAATGAGGGGCACCAGCGGCACCTTGAACGGCCGCTCCAGGTCGGGACGGGTGCGGCGCAGAATCAGCACGCCGGCACACACCAGCACGAAGGCGAGCAGGGTCCCGATGTTCACCAGCTCGCCCAGGATCTGGATCGGGAAGATTCCGGTGACGATGGCCACCGCGATGCCGACATAGATCGTCGAGAGGTAGGGGGTACGGAAGGTAGGATGCACCCGGCCGGCCCACCCGCCCAAGAGACCGTCGCGAGACATGGCGTAGAAGACCCGCGACTGGCCCAGCAACATCACCAGGATGACCGAGCCGAGTCCCATGACCGCACCGATGTCGATGAAGATGCGGAGCCAGTGGAGTTGGGGAATGCTGGAGACCGCCGCCGCCACCGGCGCGGCCACGTTGAGCTGGGTGTAGGACATCATGCCGGTCAGGGTGAGCGAGACCAGCGCGTAGAGCACGGTGCAGATCGCCAGCGACCCCAGGATGCCAATGGGCATGTCCTTTTGCGGGTTCCGGGCCTCCTGGGCGGCGGTGCTCACCGCGTCGAAGCCGATGTAGGCGAAGAAGATCAGCCCGGCGCCCCGGAGTACCCCCGACCAGCCGTAGGTCCCCCATTCCCCCGTGTTAGGGGGAATGAACGGCTTCCAGTTGTCGGGGTTCACATACTGCAGCCCGAAGATGATGACCAGGAGAATCACCGCCACCTTCACCATCACGATGAAGTTGTTGACCGTGGCGGACTGGCGGATCCCGATGACCAGCACCAGGGACATGAGGGCCACGATCGCCACCGCGGGCAGATTGAAGAGCGCGCCGGTTGCCGCCCACCCGGCCTGGGTACAGCCCACGATCCCGGCCTCGACATTCCCTTGGGTACAGTATTGGAGCGGCGCGTTGGCCAGCTGGGCAGGAAGGTGGATGCCGAACCAGTCGAGCAGGCTCAGGAAGTGCCCCGACCAGCCGACCCCCACGGTCGCCGCTCCCATGGCGTACTCCAGCACCAGGTCCCAGCCGATGATCCAGGCGACGAACTCGCCCATGGTGGCGTAGGAATAGGTGTACGCGCTGCCCGCCACCGGCACCGAGCTGGCCATCTCCGCGTAGCATAACCCGGCGAACGCACAGGCAAACCCGGTGAGCGCGAAGGAGAGGGGCACCGCCGGCCCCGCGTGCCGGGCCGCGGCGAGGCCGGTGAGCACGAAGATACCGGCCCCGATGATGGCCCCGATACCCAGGGCGACGAGGTTGACCGGCCCGAGCGCGCGCCGGAGCGAGCGGTCGCCCCCAGCCTCGGCTTCCGCGCGCAACACGGTGACGGACTTGGTGGCCCACAGATTCATGGAGTTCTCCTTTTACACCGAATAGTTCGGCGCTTCCCGCGTGATCGTCACGTCATGCGGGTGCGATTCCCGCAAGCCGGCTGTCGTGGTACGGATGAACTCCACGTCCCGCTGGAGGGACGGGATGTCGGCGACCCCGCAGTAACCCATCCCGCTGCGGAGCCCGCCCACCATCTGATAGAGTACGTCGGCGACCGGTCCTTTGTAAGGGACCCGGCCCTCGATCCCCTCCGGCACCATCTTCGCCGGGGACATCTCGCCGTCCTGAAAGTAGCGATCGGCCGAGCCGTCCTGCATGGCGGAGAGGCTGCCCATCCCCCGGATCAGTTTGTACCGCCGGCCTTCCGCCAGGATGCTCTCGCCGGGACTCTCCTCGGTCCCCGCGAGCATCGAGCCCATCATCACCGCGGCGGCGCCCGCCGCGATCGCCTTCACCACATCACCGGTGTACTTGACGCCCCCGTCCGCGATGATGGGAACCTCTCCGGCGCCGCGGAGCGCATCCATGATCGCCGTGATCTGGGGAACCCCCACGCCGGTCACGACCCGGGTGGTGCAGATGGAGCCGGGCCCGATCCCGACCTTGACCGCATCGACCCCGCGTTCGATCAGCGCCCGGGCGCCCGCCTCGGTCGCCACGTTTCCCCCCACGAGCTGCACTTCGGGAAAGGTCTCCCGGAGCTCGGCCACCGTGGCGAGCACCCCATCGCTGTGGCCGTGGGCCGAATCTACCACCAGCACATCGGCCCCGGCATCGATCAACGCCTTTGCCCTAACCCGGGACTGCGGCTCTGCGCCGACCGCGGCGGCTACCCGGAGCCGGCCATGCTGATCCTTGTTGGCATCGGGATGCTGGCGCCGCTTGAAGATGTCCTTCACCGTGATGAGTCCCCGTAACACGCCCTGCTGATCGACCACCGGCAACTTTTCGATCCGGTGCCGGGCCAGGATCCGCTCGGCTTCCTCGAGGGTCGTTCCGACCGGGGCGGTGACCAGATTCTCCCGGGTCATGGCTTCCCGCACCGGCTGATCGAGGTTCCGCTCGAACTGGAGATCACGGTTGGTGATGATCCCGACGAGCCGGCCACTCCCATCCACGATGGGCACCCCGGAGATGTGGAACCGATGCATGAGCGCGGCGGCGTCGCGCAGGGGACGGTCCGGCCCCAGCGTGATCGGGTTGAGGATCATCCCGCTCTCACTCCGCTTGACCCGGTCGACCTCGGCGGCTTGCCGCTCAACCGTCATGTTCTTGTGAATGACCCCCATGCCCCCCGCCCGCGCCATCGCGATCGCCATCTCGGCTTCGGTGACGGTGTCCATGGCGGCGGACACCAGAGGGATTTGCAGCGGAATAGCGCGAGTGAACCGGCTCGCGATCGAGACGTGGCGAGGATGGACCTTGCTATGGCGGGGGACCAGCAGAACGTCGTCGAAGGTAAGGGCGACGTCCGATCGGAGCGAACCCATCCGGAAGATTACGGTTGGCCTCGAACGAAATCAAGCGGGCGGTGCAGGCGGCGCGGGAGGCTCGAGCTCCTTCTTCTCCGGCGAGCCGCCCAGCGCCTCGCTCACCACACTCTCCGCCGCCGCAGCCACTCCTTTCATCACCTTGCCGGCGCTTTCCACGAGACCGGTGGTGCCGGAAATCGCCTTGAGCGGTAACCGCGCCGCCCGCATCGTATCCTCGATGCTCTCGGTGATCTTCGCGATCAGGTTGGTCGGCGCCGCCCGCTCGGCATACTTGCTTTCCAGGAACTCGATGTAGTCGAGGATCTGGTAGGCGCGCTCGTCTCCCAGGGTCTCGAGCCGGCGCAGGATCCGTTGCTTGAGCTGTTCGTTCATGGCTGGCTCCGAACCAGCGCGACGACGGGGGTCGCGAGATAGCGGGTCCGTCCCGCCCGCACCGTCGCGGTGATGACCAGCTCGTCGAGCGGATTGAGGCCGCGGAAGCGGTCGACCTGTTCCGGCGAGACCATGATGTAGACGAACCCCGATTCGGGCAGCGGCCCGCGGGCCAGCAGGTAGGGTTGCCCCAGGGGCATCTCGGGCCGGAGCTCATCGGCCTGTTGTAACGCGAGGAACTGGACTCGCCAGTCGACGGTCTGTCCGACATAGCGCTCGGGTTGTTCCCGCACCATCGCGGGGGTAATCGACGGCCGGGCCGTGACCAGGCTATCCACCTCGCTGCGGCGCACCCATCCGGTGAACCGCACCTCCACCCACTCGCCTTTCTGCTCGCCTAACCCGGCCTCCATGGGCCGGGTAATGGTCGCGGCAGGGGGGCCATCGGGGGTCTGGGCGATGCCGGCACCGGTGCGCAGGATGGCCCGGCGATCAGAGGCGGCTGGGCGGCCGGGCGGTTGGGCGGTTGGCCCCGTTGGTCGATCCGGGACCGAATCACCTGCCGCCGAGCGCCGAGAGCCGAGGGCCGGGTCACCAGCCGTCCTGCCGTCTGGCCGTCCGGCCGTCCTGCTCCTTACCGCCCCTTCAGGAATCCACACTCTCCTCCTCACTCTGGTCCAGCCGCCCTGCCTGGTGATCCGTTCGAACAGCGCGCCCTGCACCGCGCGTCCGATGATCGCGCCATCGGGAGTGGCGCGGAGGTTTTCGCCTCCGACCGGAACGACGGAAAGATCGAAGCCCTCTCGCCGGTCCGCCTGCGTGGAGGCGGTGAAGATCCATCCGGTCAGCGCGATTTCGAGGAATCCTCCGCTGCGCTGGCCCGGCACGACTCGCGCACCGGTGGCGAGCGCCCCCAACCGAACTCCGCCCGGTTCCTTGTAGAACAGCGTGCTCTCCCCAACCGGTACCGCCGATTGCGCGACGAGGTATCCGGCGAGCGCAGCGAGGAGGGCCAGCGAGGCTGGTAGGGCGCTTCGCAGCGGACTAGATTGCGGCGCGTCCATCACTATCTCGCATTGTAGAAGCCGCGGAGGAGCATGTCAAACCGCCGCAACAGTTCCCCCGTGGCCCTGATTGTGCTCGATGGATGGGGTTATCGCGAATCCCGCGAGGGCAACGCGATCGAGCTGGGCCGCACGCCCGTGTGGCACGGGCTCTGGAGTTCCTGTCCCCGGACGCTGCTCGCCGCGAGCGGGCTCCGGGTGGGACTCCCCGACGAGCAGATGGGCAACAGCGAGGTCGGGCACTTGAGCCTCGGGGCGGGTCGAGTCGTCGCGCAGGACATCGTGCGCATCTCCGCGAGCATCGCCGACCGATCGTTCTTTTCGCTGCCGCCGTTCCTGGAGCTGGGACGCTCCCTGCGCGAGTCGGGCGGCACGCTCCATCTGATCGGCCTGCTGGGTCCCGGCGGGGTGCACGCCCTCGACCAACATCTGCTGGCTGGTGTGGAGCTCGGGCTCAAGCTGGAGGTGCCCCGGGTTGTCGTCCACGGATTTCTCGACGGACGCGACACCCTTCCCAGGTCGGCGGGCGGGTTCGTGGCCAACCTGGCCAACGAGTTGCGCCGGATCGCCGGCGATCGGGTGCCGATTGCCTCGCTGGTGGGTCGCTACTACGCGATGGACCGGGATCGCCGGTGGGACCGCACCCAAAAGGCCTACCAGCTGCTGGTCCACGGCCAGGGCACCGCGGCCCTTGATCCGGTCGAGGCCGTCCAGGCTGCCTATCGGCGCGGAGAGACCGACGAGTTCGTCCAGCCGATTGTCCTAACCCGGGGCAGCGTGCCGGTGGCGCCCATGCGGAGCGGCGATGGGATCCTGTGTTTCAACTTCCGCGCCGACCGAATGCGGCAAATCGTGCGAGCGCTGGCGCTCGACCGGTTCGACGGCTTCCCGGTCCCGGACCGGCCTCGGCTCGCGCTGGTCACGATGACCCGCTATGACCGCACGTTCCCCTTCCCGATTGCGTTTCCCCCGTTCAGCCTGGCGCGGATTCTCGCCGAGGTGCTGGGGGATTTGGGGCGAACCCAGTTTCACGTGGCCGAATCCGAGAAGTACGCCCATGTCACCTATTTCTTCAACGGGGGGCACGAGCCCCCGTATCCGGGCGAGGAGCGGGTGCTGATCCCTTCGCCCAAGGTGGCGACCTACGACCTCGCGCCGGAGATGAGCGCCGAGGGAATCACCGATGCGTTGGGTGGCGCGCTGGACCGGGGGGATCACGATTTCTACCTCTGCAACTTCGCCAACCCCGACATGGTCGGTCACACCGGCAGCCTCCCCGCGGTGATTCAGGCGGTGGAAGTCGTGGATCGGTGCCTCGACCGCATCGCGCGGGTGTGCGAGCGTACCGGCACCCGGCTGCTGGTAACCGCGGACCACGGCAACTGCGAGACCATGATCGATCCCGAGACCGGCGGCCCCCACACCGCCCATACCTCGAACCCGGTGCCGTTCGTCGCGGTTCACACCGAGCTCAGAACGCTCCGCGACGGTGGCGCGTTATGCGACGTCGCACCCACCATCCTGCATCTCCTTGGTATCGAGCAGCCCGGCGAGATGACCGGGCACGCGCTGGGTCTGGCCGGAGCCAGGGTATGAAACTGCGGGTTATGCTGGTTGGCCTCATCGTCGTGCTCCCGCGACTCGCCGAGGCCCAGGTGGGCCACGATCCTGCGCGGTCGCCCTACCGCACCCTCCGCTACGGACAATTCGTCGGGGTGACGGGCGGCTGGTTCGGTGGCACCGGAGGACCGCTCGGCGTGGCACCCCACGGGGGATGGACCGGGGGGATCCGCTACGACGTGCTTGCCAATGGAACCGTGACGCTGGGTTTTGCCGGGCACCTGGCCGATCTCCGCCGGATCATCATCGATCCCGAGAGACCCATCGAGACCGCGCGGGTCGATACCACGCCGCAGCGCACCTTCATCGCCGAAGCGATCGTGCAGTTCAATCTCACCGGCGGGAAGACCTGGAACCGGCTGGCGCCGTTTGTGTCAGGCAGTGCGCAGTTCGTGCTCGGTGCCAAGCCGCCGGAGACCGACCTGAGCGAATTCAGTTTCCGGACCAAAGGGGCGCTGGCGCCGGGGATCGGAACCCGGGTCTATTTCTCGGAACGGCTGTTTCTGCGCCTGGAAGCGCGGAGCGTGTTCTGGCAGGTCAGCTATCCGCCCAGCTTCCGCCAGGCGCCGTCCACTGCGCCCAACGAGCCGCCGGTGCTGGCTGCGCCGGCCAAGGAATGGCTCGCCAACGCGTGGATCTCCGCAGGAGTGAGTTACGCCTTCCGGAGGCCGTTTTGAGGTGAATGAGATCATCCGCCGAATCTACGAAACCGGAACCTGGAAGAAGCCGGATACGACTTCGTCAAGCTGATTGAGGTCAAGTCGGAGTTCGCCCTTCCGCGACTCGTCCAAGAACGGGAAGGCCGGTTCGATTTCGTCTTCATCGACGGCTGGCCCACCTTTGACCACGCCATGCTGGATGCCTTCTGTGCCACTCGCCTGCTCCGGGTGGGCGGCTACCTGGTGCTTGACGATGTGTCGTTTCCCTCGATCCGCCGGGTGGCGGATTTCCTCGGCAAGTACCCTTGCTACCAGTCCGACCGGTCGGTCAGCCGAACCCGACCGAGGTCGTGGAAGAACGTCCTGGTCCAATCCTTGATGCGGCCGGTCTCGCGTCGGGTTTGGGGCGAGGCGCTTTCCCGAACCCTCTATCGAAGGATCTTCGAAGACCGGTTCTCCCGGATGGTTGCGTTCAAGAAGATCGGGGAGGACGCCCGCCCGTCGCTCTGGCACAACGACGCCTTCTGACCCAAGGCAGCGTGGACTTCCCGACCCGGGGTACCCAAGTTCAACCCAATGGAGGTGACGCTGAGTCGAACCCTTGGCTTCCGAGCGAGCCATCGCTACTGGAAACCGGCCTGGGGCCCGGAAGCCAATCGCTCCCGATTTGGGGCGGCGACCGAGCCGCATTGGCACGACTACACCTGCACGGTCACGGTGCGCGGACCGCTCGACCCTGACACCGATATGGTGCTCGATCTCGCGATGTTGGACCAGATCCTCGCGCGGGAAATCACCGGGCGGCTGGACGGCCGCGCCCTGGATCGGGACGTCCCGGAGTTCGCCGGCGGGCGGACGCTCCCAACCTGCGAAGCGCTGGCCCGGGACTTGTTCACCCGGATCGCGCCGGCGCTGCCCGCCGGAGTCGTCCTCGAGCGGGTTAGGGTGGCGGAGGACGTGGGGGTGAGCGCGGAAGCGGTGAGCAGTGAGTGACCCTTCCACTCCCTCGACCCCCGAGCGCGCGATCAAGCGCGGCGGGCGAATGTCCGAGCAGGCGGCGGTGGAGGAGGTGCCGGTCTGGCTGGAGGTCAACGGTGCTCCGGTGGTGACCTGGATGTGCACTCCGGATCTGCTGGAAGAGCTCGTGATCGGCTGGCTGGCCGGCGAGGGCTACATCGAAGGGATCGACCAGGTCCATCTCCGGCCCTGCGCGACCGATCTGGGCTTCTGGGCGGAGATCGCGCCGGAGCGGGTCGCCCGGGTTAGGGCAGCGAACCGCCGGCCCGTGCTGGCTTCGGGCTGCGGCGCGGTGAATCAGTACGTCGTCGAGCCGGTCGCCGTTCCGGTGGAGCCCCTCCGCGGGGTGCCGCCGCCGGTCGAGCGGCTCCGGGCCCTGTTCAAGGCGCTCTTCGCGCGGGGGGAGCGCTACCGCGACACCGGCGGCATTCACGCCGCCGCCCTGACCGACGGGAACGAGCTGCTGGCCCACGCCGAGGACATCGGCCGTCATAACGCGGTGGACAAGGTGATCGGCGCCATGCTGCTCAGCCGCCGCGTGCTCCCCGGGTTAGGTCTTCTCGTGACCGGTCGGATCTCCGCCGAGCTCGCGGCCAAGGCGGGCCAGTCGGGCCTCGCCTGGATTGCGACCCCGTCGGTTCCCTCGACGATGGCGGTCGAAATCGCGCGGAGATCCGGCATGGTGCTGGTGGGGCGGGCCGTCAGTGGAAGCCCGCATGTTCACGG
>JBQTHV010000021.1:0-11408 GCA_052389555.1 Gemmatimonadales bacterium
ACCCGAACACGGGCGAGCGCACGATCTTCGGCGAATACCTGCTGAACGCCCAGGGCGAGGACGTCGTCGCCGGCATCCGCACGCCGCACAAGCTGAGCGAGCTCGAGGGCGAGCTGCCGAAGGCCTACCGCCAGTTCGCCGAGATCGCGCAGCGGCTCGAGAAGCACTACCGCGAGGTGCAGGACCTCGAGTTCACGATCGAGCGCGGGAAGCTCTACATGCTCCAGACCCGGCGGGCCCAGCGCTCCGGCCGAGCGGCGGTCCGGGCCGCGGTCGCTATGGTGGATGAAGAGCTGATCAGTGAGGAAGAAGCGATCGCCCGAGTCCCGCCCAACGATATCCAGCAGCTCTTCCATCCTACGGTCGACCCCCATGCCACGCTCGATCTCTTGGCCATGGGGCTCGCCGCGTCTCCCGGCGCAGCCTCGGGCATTGCGGTGTTCGACACCGACCGGGCGGAGGCTCGCGCCAAGAGCGGCGAGGCCGTGATCCTGGTGCGCGAGGAGACGAGCCCCGAAGACTTTCACGGGATGGTGCTTGCCAAGGCGATTCTCACCGCGCGCGGCGGGATGACCGCCCACGCAGCGGTGGTGGCCCGCGGGATGGGGAAGCCGTGCGTGGCCGGTGCCCGCGAAGTCGAGATCCACGAAGCACCCCCCCGTTTTTCCGTCAACGGCCGCTCGATCAGTGAGGGAGAGTGGATCACCATCGACGGGACCACCGGGCGGGTCTTTGCCGGGCAGACCCCCCTGATCCCGCCGGGGATCGACGAGCACTACAACCGGCTGCTCGGCTGGGCGGATGCCCGCCGGCATTTGCGGGTTAGGGTCAACGCCGACACCCCGGCCGACGCCCATCGGGGCCGCGACTTCGGGGCTGAGGGGATCGGGCTCTGCCGGACCGAGCACATGTTCTTCGAAGGCGACCGGATCCTCGCGATGCGCGAGATGATCCTCGCTACCGATCAGCCAGGACGCCAGCATGCGCTGGCCAAGCTGCTTCCGATGCAACGGAACGACTTCGAGGGGATCTTCCGGGCCATGGAGGGCTATCCGGTCACGATCCGGCTGCTCGACCCACCGCTCCACGAATTCCTCCCGAAGGAAGACGCGGAGATCGAGGCGCTGGCCCGCGAGATGGGAAAACCGGTCGAAGCAATCCACCGCGTCGTTCGCTCCCTCTCCGAAGTGAATCCGATGCTGGGTCTGCGCGGCTGCCGGCTCGGGATCATGTACCCCGAGATTACCGCGATGCAGGTGCGCGCGATCTTCGAGGCGGCCTGCACCGTCGCCGCGCGCAAGGGACGGGTGCAGCCCGAGGTCATGATCCCGCTGGTCGCGCATGTGGTGGAGTTCCGGAAGCAAGCGCTCATCGTGCGGCAGGTGGCCGAGGAAGTCTTCCGGGAGCGGCAGATCACGGTGCCGTATCTTCTGGGCACCATGATCGAGCTTCCCCGCGCGGCGCTCACCGCGGATGAGATCGCCCGGGAAGCCCAGTTCTTCTCCTTCGGCACCAACGATCTTACCCAGACCGCGTGGGGACTCTCCCGCGACGATGCCGGGGCGTTTCTCCCCGCCTATCTCGAGCGGAACATCATCGAGGACGACCCGTTCGTGACCCTGGACGTTCCTGGCGTAGGCAAACTGATGGCGATGGCCGTGCAGTTAGGACGCGGTGAGCGCAGGGATCTGAAACTGGGCATCTGCGGGGAGCACGGCGGGGATCCGGGCGCGATCGCCTTCTGTGAAGCCCAGAAGATGAACTACGTGTCGTGCTCGCCCTATCGGGTGCCGATCGCGCGGCTAGCGGCGGCGCAGGCGGCCCTGGCTGAACGGGGCACGATGAACCGAACGCGGGCCACCGTGTAGGGCACCCCTGCGCCGGAGGACGTAATCTACGCGCTCACCCGCCTTCGCTGCCCGGACTGCACCAGATCGCTAAACGCCTCAACCGGCATGGGACGCCCCAGGAAATAGCCCTGTCCCTTGGGGCAGCCCTTGGCCCGGAGGAACCCGGCCTGCTCCCGGGTTTCAATCCCCTCGGCCACCACCTCGAGATCCATTGCCCGCGCCAGCGCGATGATCGCCGTCGCGATGGCTGCGGCATCGTCATTGCTCGTCACATCTTCGACGAAGCAACGATCGATCTTGACGACGGAAATCGGGAAATACTTCAGGTAGCTCAGCGAAGAATACCCCGTCCCGAAATCGTCGATTGCGAGCCGGAGCCCGAGCTCGGCAAGCTCCCGGATCCGGCGCTCCACGACGCCGCCCTGCTCCAGCAGCAAGGACTCGGTGAGCTCGATCAGGAGATCGGTGGGGTGAGCCTTGGTCTCCTCGAGAATGGCTTGCACCGTACGCACGATGCCCTGCTGCCGGAGCTGGCGGGCCGAGAGATTCACCGAGAATCGCAGCCCGCCGAGACCCTGTGCGGCCCAGCGCCGCGACTCTTCGCAGATCGTCCGGAACGACCATTCACCGAGCGGCACAATCAGACCGGACTCCTCACAGAGCCGGATGAACTCACCCGGCGCAATCTGTCCCCGGGTCGGGTGATTCCACCGCACCAGCGCTTCGGCTCCGGTCACCACTCGAGTTCGCAGATCTACGATCGGCTGATACCACAGAGTGAACTCGTCCCGCTCGAACGCCTTGCGCAGCTCCTGCTCCAGCCCCATCCGTTCCACCGCCCGGGCATCCATCGCGGCGGAATACGGCTCGATCGTATTGCGTCCTTCCTGTTTCGCGTGAGTCAGCGCGAGACCAGCGTGGCGATGCAAGGTCTCGGCATCCCCCCCGTCCTCCGGAAACACCGCAAACCCGATCGAGGTCGTCAAGCAGACTTCCTGCGCCCCGAGCCGGAAGGGGTGTTGCAGCGTCGTCAGCAGCCGGCGGCCGGTCCACAGCCCCTCCTCGATCCCGTCGAGGTCAGGCAGAATGACCGCGAACTCGTCTCCTCCGAGGCGGGCCACCTGAACCCCGGCGGACTCGCTCGGCGCCCCCGTGGTACTGGGCTCCTGTTCCTGGCGGCAGACTGCCAGCAGCCGGGTCCCCACTTCCTGCAGGAGCCGGTCTCCTTCTCCGTGCCCCAGGGTGTCGTTGATCCGGCCGAAATGGTCGAGATCGAGGGAGCAAACTCCCACGCGCCGGCTGCTCAGGCGGGCCTGCTCGATCGCCCGTCCCAGCCGTTCCCGATAGAGAATCCGGTTGGGCAGCCGGGTTAGAGTGTCGTAGAAGGCAAGCACCCTGACCCGGTCTACCATCCGCGCGTTGGCCAGCGCGACCGCGAGCCGGTCCGCCAGCCGGCGAAGCTCCAGCAATCCATCATTCGATCGTCGCTCGGGGTGGACCCGGAGGGCCAGGACGCCCAGCCAGTCACCGGCGTGATGCAGCGGACAGGCGATGACTCCGCCGGGTGCCGGCTCCTCTCCAGCCACCGGCGCCAGGTAACCGGGTAGCGACCCATTCTCGGCGAGCAGAAGCCACTCCGGCTGGCGATTGGCCTGGACGATATCTTCCTGAGTGAGGGTGACCGGCAGGCGCGCCGCCACCATCCAGCCCTCCGCTGCCGAAGCCGACCACAGGTGCGCCGCCCCATTGCCCTCGGGACTCCGGATGACGAGACCGGCTGACTCGCAGGGACAGAGCTGAGGAATGCGCTGGATGACGGTCTGCGCAATCGCAGACGTATCCAGCGACGAGAGAATGGCGCGGTCAATCTCCGCCGCAGTCTCGAGCGCGCGGAACTGGTGACCGAGCCGGCTGGCCATGACGTTGAACGCCGCGCCCAGTTCGGTCAGCTCGTCCTTCCCCGTAGTCGCAACCGGGGTCAGGAAATCGCCGGCAGCCACCCGGCGGGTGCCCGCAACCAGCTCCCGTAGCGGCACCAGATTCTGCCGGATCTGGATGAGACTGATCGCCACGACCCCGACCAGGACAATCCCGAGCATGAGGGGGAAGCGGCGCGTGAAGTCGCTGATCGGCGCGAAGACCTCCGACCGGGGTTCGCTCACTACCGCGCGCCAGCGAGGAAGCTGCAGGTTCTCGACCGGCTTCAACGACCAGGCGGAACGGATTTCGGAGGCGCTGTCCGGTATGCTGCCAAGAACCGCCACCGGTCCTTCCATCAGCGCAAGGACAACGGTGCCGGGAAGGGCCTCGGCATCGGCAGCATTCCACAGGTAGTCGGCCGGCACCCGCACCAGGACCACGTCGTCGCGGGGTCCCGGGCGGTGGGCCAGATACACTCCTAGCCCGCGCTCGGCTGGCGCAACGAAGACCGCGCTCTGGCCTGGCACGAGAGCAGGGATCTGCCTCAACCCTAACCCGGAGGGAGCGACCTCCCCCTCGAGTTCTCGGAGTCGGCCGCCGGTCACCAGTCCGATACCCTCGGCCGCGTACAACAGGCTGGTGCCGCACCCGCTGCGACAACGCACCAAGCTGGGCGCCTCTCGCCGCAAGTCGGAGTCGAGCAGGGTCAGGCGGTCCTGAATCGTCTTTCCGCCGGCCCGGGCCACCGCCGCCAGGCGCTCCTGGGCCTGGCGAGAGAGCTGCCGGGTTACGGTCCGAAACGACAGAACGGCGACGGCGATCGTCGGGACTAGCGCGCAGGCGATGAACAACAGAAGGAGCCGCCGTCCCAGGTGGCTCCTCAGCAGGCGTCGCGGGGAAACCGATCGGCCGTTCCCGGCGCTCACGCAGACGCCCTGCGCCGTTGCCGGGCTTGCAGCAGCTCGGTGAACATCTCGACCGGCGCCGGACGGCCGAGCAGAAAGCCCTGGGCTTTGATGCACCCCTTGAGGCGCAAGAAGTCCGCCTGCTCGCGGGTCTCGACCCCCTCGGCCACGACCTCGAGGTCGAGCGCCCGAGCAAGGCCGATGATCGCCGAGGTAATCGCCACCGCGTCAGGGTTTCCGGGCACGTCCACGATGAAGGTGCGGTCGATCTTGAGGGTCGAGACCGGGAAGTTCTTGAGGTAGCTCAACGACGAGTAGCCGGTCCCGAAGTCGTCGATGGCGAGCCCAATCCCCATTTCGGCCAGCTCGCGGAGCCGTCGCTCGATGGTCCCGCCCTGTTCCATCAACAGGGACTCGGTGAGCTCGATCGCGAGCTGCGACGGCTTGGCACCGGTCTGGTCCAGGGTCTCCTGCACCTTGCGTACGATTCCGCGCTCGCGGAGCTGGCGCGCGGAGAAATTGACCGACACCCTGAAGCCGCTGAAGCCGGCCTCCGCCCACCGCCGGGCCTGGGTGCATACCGCCCGCAGCGACCATTCGCCCAACGGTACGATCACCCCGGATTCCTCGCAGAGCGTCATGAACTCCCCCGGCGATACCAATCCGCGCTCGGGGTGGTCCCAGCGCACCAGAGCCTCGGCGCCGACGCACCAGCGGTTCCGGAGATCCACGATCGGCTGATACCACATGGTGAATTCGCCCCGTTCGACCGCCTTGCGCAGCTCGCGCTCGAGCCGCATGCGGCCCATCGCCTCGGCGTGGAGCGAGCCCGTGTAGCGCTCGATCCCGCCCCGTCCCTCCCGCTTCGCGTGCGCCAGCGCCGCGTCAGCATTCTGATGGAGGGTCTCCGTATCGCTGCCATCTTCGGGGTGGACCGCTATGCCGATCGAGGTCGACACGAACACTTCCTGCGCTCCCAGCCAGAACGGCTGCTGCAGGGCAGCCAGGACACGCCGGGCAACGGCCACGGCCTCATCGGCATCGGCGAGATCGGGGACCACGAGGGCGAACTCGTCTCCCCCCAGCCGGGCCACCTGGATCCGGGCGGCATCGGAGCCGTCCACCCGGTGAGCCTCCGAACCGGGGGGGCCGGGCGGGGCGCACACCTTGGCCAGCCGCGCGGCCACCTCCTGGATGAGCTGGTCTCCTAACCCGGGGCCCAGCGTGTCATTGATGCGGCCGAAGTGGTCGAGGTCGAGCGAGCACACCGCCACGCGCCGGCCACTCGCCCGGGCCTGCCCGATCGCCTGCCCCAGGCACTCTCGATAGAGGGTGCGGTTGGGCAGGCGGGTCAAGCTGTCATGAAACGCGAGCACCCGCACCTGGTCCATCATCCGGGCATTGCCGAGGGCGATGGCGACGCGATCGGCGAGCCAGCGCAGCCGGTGCCGCCGCTCCAGGGATCGCTGCAGCGGATCGTCTCGAACCGCCAGCACGCCAATCAGCTCACCGGCCTGGTGCAACGGGCACACCACGATTCCGCGATCGTCGGCGCTGCCGCGTTGCAGGTGGGCGAGGTAGCCGGCCAGCGGACGGGGACCATCTAACTCGAACCACTCGGGTTCCTGCTGAGCTTGAAGCACATCGCCGGCGGAAAGCTGGGCTGGAAGCATGGCTCGCGCCTCAGGGCGATCGCCGCCGCCATCCAGGTCCATCCACGTCGTGGCGCTGGTTGGG
This sequence comes from Gemmatimonadales bacterium, assembly GCA_052389555.1. GTDB lineage: Bacteria > Gemmatimonadota > Gemmatimonadetes > Gemmatimonadales > GWC2-71-9 > JABFSM01. The sequence continues at coordinate 6,413 of JBQTHV010000021.1, forward strand.
TCGTGGGGCGACAGGACGGTTAGACTCACCGCCTGGCAAGGGTACACTTCGGAAACCAGGTCGAGCACGCTCTGGGCGATGCTGGCGCTGTCGACCGAAGAGAGAATCTCCCGATCGATCGCGGCAGCCCGTTCCTGAGTGTGGAACCGCTCCTCCAGCCTCGCCGCCATCTCATTGAACGCGGCGCCGAGATCGGCGAGCTCATCCTTTCCCTCGATGCACACCGGGCTGTCAAAGTCCCCGGCCGCGATCCGCCGGGTACCCTTCAGCAATTCCGCGACCGGCAAGAGACTCCGTCTCGCTTGCCCGAGGGAGACCGCCACCGCGGCCACTAGCGCCAGCAGCACGACAACAACGACCGCGGTCGGAAGGCCGGCGACCGGCGCAAGCAGTCTGACCACCGCGATCGGCACAACCGCACAGACCGTCACGCCGAGCAGCACCCTGAGACCGAGGCGGGTCCTCAGAATGCTCACGGGCGAAGAGGGATGGGCCTCGATCCAGCTCGACGGCATCAAGTCCGATCGACAAGAGGACGGGGGAACTCGTCCCCCAAGAGCAACGCACAGGCCAGGTGAGCGATCCTACCTCAACGCTCTGCCGGGCAACGGCTTGCGCAGGCGAGTTATGCAGGCGTGAGATGTCCCCTTACCCTATCCGCAACCCGGAGTGCAAAAGCTTTGCTTGATACCTTGGCGGGACAGTGTCAACTTCCTCGCCGCGGACGTGGTGAGGAGACCCCCGCCTGCACGGGAGTGCAGGATTTGTCACTGGGCTCTAGCTCCCTAGCTCCCTAGCCCCTAGCCCCCTACCCAATGGCCAACCCGCTGGTCGGTATCGTGATGGGGTCCGCCTCCGACTGGGACGTGATGCAGCACGCCGTCAAGCGGCTCGAAGAATTCGGGGTTCCGTGCGAAGCGAAGGTCGTGTCGGCCCACCGCAGTCCGAAGCTGGCGCACGAATACGCCCGGACCGCGAAGGATCGCGGGCTCGCGTGCATCATTGCAGCGGCAGGTGGTGCGGCGCACCTGGCCGGGGTGATAGCAGCGAGCACCACACTCCCGGTACTCGGGGTGCCGATGCCGAGCAAGCATCTTCAGGGAGTGGACTCGCTCTTGTCCACGGTGCAGATGCCGGCGGGGATTCCGGTCGCGACGTTTGCGATCGGTGAGGCGGGCGCCCACAACGCGGCGCTCTTCGCCATCGCCGTGTTAGCGCGGACCGATGCGGCGCTCGCGAAAAGGCTTGCCGAGTTTCGAGCGAATCAAGAAGGGAAGATTCGGGAGACGAGCCTCCCGCCGACCTAACCCGAAACAGAGGAGGCCAGGGTGTAAGTCCCTGGCCCCTGGTCTCTGGCCCTGGTATGGAGGCGCAGGGAATCGAACCCTGGTCCGAACCAGCGTCCCGTGCCGCTTCTACGTGCGTAGGCCGATCTTGTTTCCGTAGCTCCGGGTCGGTGACCGGCCAACCTTCCCGAAACGGACCTCCGAAGATCTCCACCGCCGCGCCGGAGGATCACGGCAGTGTAGCCTGATTTTGCGATCCGTTGCCGTCGCCTCAGGCGAGCTCCGTCAACGGAGGTGCGCTAAGCGAGCAAGCTCAGCTTAGGCAGCCAGTGCCAAGTCAGAGTTGGCAGTTGCAAGTTTCCAAGCGGTTTTACCAGGAACCTGGACCTGGGCACGCTGCTGCACCTTCTGCTGACCCGTCGAAACCGGTCGCCCCCCCTGAAGGTTCACTCACCAAGCTAACGGGTGAGTGCCAAGCGGGCAACGCTGGCGTCGGCCCCGGAGGGGTTACGAGCCTTGTGAGATCATGATGGTCAACTCATTGATACACAGTGAGATGATCGCTCAAGACGAACCACTATCACAGACTCCATGTGAATTGTGACCGGCGTCCTGTCGGGCTTTGGTCCTCAACCTGTCTGTCGCGCCCGGTTGACTGATCGGCCATTGTCACCGACGCTTTATCGGCTCCCATCCGGATACCTGCCATGATCTCGACGCCCAGAAGCTCGATCTTCGCGCTGATCTGCCTCGCCGCCTCGGCCCCCCGGCTGTCGGCCCAGTCGGACAAGCCGGCTCTTCCGCTCCGACAGTCTTCGCTCGACTGGAGTGCACGGGATCCCTCCTATCGCATCGAGCTCGATTCCACTTTCGAGGCCCGCTGGCTCGGCGGGGGTGCCACCCTGCCCCGCTGGGACCTCGAGGGCAAGTGGATCTACTTCCAGTTTGCGCTCGATCCCAAACCCATCCTGGCGGGGGCACCGGACGATCCCTGGTGGCGGGTCTCGCGCGATGGGAAGCAGGTCGAACCGGTGGCGCGGAAGGACGCTGCGCTCATCCCCACGAACGTTCTGTACACCCGGGATGCGGCACGCGCGGTGTACTTCCACCGGGGCGAGCTCCGGTACTGGAAGCGCGGCTCGCCGCCCAAGCTGCTTTTCCAGCGGGCTGAGGCCATTACCCCGCGGTGGACCGCGGACGAACGGGCGATCCGGTTTATGAGCGGCGGAGATCTCTGGGCGGTCGATCCGGAATCCGGCTCGCTGCGGCAGCTTACCCGGACCTTCACCCAGCCCGATGCGCCCCGACAGGACAAGAACGCCGAAGCGCTGCGGGCGCAGCAGCTCGAACTGTTCGACTTCGTAAAACGCCGGAAGGCCGATCAGGACACGGCCGAGGCGCGGCGTCGGCGCGACTCGCTGCCGATGCCCATTGTGATTCCCAAGAAACGCGACGATACGATCTCGGGGCTCGACATCCCGATCGGCGGGAAGTACGCGAGTTTCATCCTTACCCCGCGAGTCACGAACACGCAAACGACCTACAGCGACTACGTGAACGATTCGGGGTTCGTCTTCACTCGCACTTCCCGGCCCAAGGTGGGACAGACCGCACCGGTGGTCCGCCTCGGCATCGTGAAAGCGGACCCCTTCGCCGTGCCCGAGAGCGTGAAGGTGGTATGGGCCGATACCGCAGGGTTCGGCAAGCCGGCCAGCGTGATGCAGGCAGCCTGGAACCGCCAGGGAACCCGGCTTGCCATGGACGTGCTCTCCCACGACTACAAGGACCGCTGGATCGTCCTGGTCGATCCCGAAACCGGAAAGCAGCAGAAGGTGCTCGACCATCTCCACGATGACGCGTGGCTGGTGCACTACTGGACCGCGATGCCTACCCCGCTCATCTGGCTGCCCGATGGCGCGCGCCTCGCCTACACCAGCGAGGGGTCCGGTTGGCATCACCTGTGGACGGTGGATACCGCCGGGACCAAGCGCCAGCTCACCAACGGAGAATGGGAAATCCGCGGGTTAACACTCTCCCGTGACCTATCCCGGTGGTTCCCGGAGACCAGCCTGGAGCATCCCAACGAGCGGCATCTCTACAGCATGCCGCTCGATGGCGGACTCCTGACCCGGATTGACCGCCTGGGCGAGGGGGAGATTCGCGCAGTCCTCTCGCCGGATCAGGAGGTGCTGGCCACCCTGTTCTCCAACCCCCAGGACCAGTGGGACGTCTATCTCCAGCCGGTGCGCGGCGGGGGACCCGTCCGGGTCACCCGAAGCGGGACCGATGCCTTTTACCGGATTCCCTGGCCCAAGAGCGAATACGTCCGGTTCGACGACGACCAGGGCAAGCCGGTTTGGGCCAGGGTCTACCGGCCCGCGGAGCAGCATCCCAACCGGCCTGCGGTGCTCGAGATCCACGGCGCGGGTTATGCCCAGGGGGTCCACAAGACCTTCTCCGCGAGCGGCGCCCACGGCGGCGCCCTCAACGCCGCCTACCTCGCCCAGCGCGGGGTGACCTACCTGGTCCTCGATTACCGCGCCAGCGCGGGTTATGGGCGTGACATGCGCACGGCCATCTACCGCTCGATGGGCGACCGGGACGTCGCGTCCGCCGTCGCGGCGGTGGGCTACCTGGCCAAGCAGTACAACGTCAGCTCGGGTCACGTCGGCCTGTTCGGTTGCAGTTACGGCGGGTTCTTCACCCTGATGGCGCTCTTCAAGCACCCCGGGGTGTTCCAGGCCGGTGCCGCGCAGTGCTCGGTTACCGACTGGGCCCACTACAACCATCCCTACACGGCGCGGATTCTGAACGGTACGCCGGTGCAGGACAGCGCGTCGTACAAGGCCTCCTCCCCCATCTACTTTGCCGAAGGGCTCAAAGGCCGGCTCTTGCTCCAACACGGTCTGGTCGATGGCAACGTAGAGTATCAGGACGCGGTAAGGCTGGTGCAGCGACTGATGGAGTTGGGGAAGGACTTCGAGTTTGTGACGTATCCGGTTGATCAGCACGGATGGCAAACCCGCTGGGCTCGCCGCGACTCGCAGCGGCGGGTTATGAAGCTGTGGGAGGAGACGATTCTCAAAGTGACCGATCGGGCAGCGGCGGGGAGCAAAGACTAGGGAGCTAGGGAGTTAGGGAACTAGGGAGCTGGGGAGCTAGAGAAAAGCTCTGCCAGTAGGTCTTTCCCTAGTTCCCTAGTTCCCTAGTTCCCTAGCCCCTTATCGCTCAAACACTACTCTCCCACCAATGACCGTCATCACGATCTTCCGATTCTTGAGCTCGGAAGCAGGCGTCGCGAAGGGATCCCGATCCCAAACGACGAGGTCCGCAAGCAGCCCAGGCGCGATCCTCCCCTTGAGCTTCTCCTCGCCCGCTGCCCACGCATTGTTCACGGTGTAGGCTCGGAGCGCGGTCTCCAGATCGACCCGCTCCTCGGGAAACCATCCGCCGGCGGGCCTTCCGTCGAGCGTTTGCCTGGTGGTGGCGGCGTACATCCCCTGAATCGGATCGGCCGGGTACCACGCGGCGTTGGTGCCGGGCCAATCGCTGCCGAATGACAACCGAACGCCCGCCTTCTGAAGGGTACGGAACGCATAGGCCCAGCGGGCTCTCGGGCCGATCCGCTCTTCCATCCAGCGCATGTCATCGATGGCGTGATAGGGCTGCACTTCCGCGATGATGCCGAGCCGGGCCATGCGCTCGGCGAC
>JBQTHV010000022.1:0-13358 GCA_052389555.1 Gemmatimonadales bacterium
GAACCTGACCGATGCCGGCGCGATCATCATCGCCAAGACCTCCCTTACGGAGCTGGCCAACTGGGTGGCCAGCGGGATGCCGGCCAACTACAACGCGCTGGTCGGTTACAGCATGAATCCCTACGACCCGCGGCGCGACCCGCGCGACCAGACCTTCGACGGCCGGCCGGTCATGTTCACCGGCGGCTCGAGCTCGGGCGTGGGTACCAACGTGAGCTTCTGGGCCGCCAACATCGGCACTGAGACCTCGGGCTCAATCCTGAGCCCCTCGAACCAGAACATGCTGGCCGGCATCAAGCCGACAGTGGGGAGGCTCAGCCGGTATGGCGTGATCCCCATCACCGCGGATCAGGACACCCCGGGCCCGATGGCCCGGACCGTGGCCGACGCGGCGATTGTCCTCGGTGCGATGGAGGGCGCGCAACCCGATCCCAACGATTCGGCGACTACCAAGTGCCCGCCGCCTCCGGGACGGGACTACACCCGCTTCCTCGATGCCGGCGCGCTGAAGGGGGCACGGATCGGGATTCCCCGCGCGGGTTACTACGACAGCATTACTCCACCCGGAGCTCGGCAGCCGCGGAACGCGTTACCCGCTGCGCAGGCCAGGGTCATGGCGGACGCGATCGAAGTGCTCAAGGCGCAAGGGGCTACCGTCGTGGATCCGGCGAACATCCCGAGCGTGTTAGCAAGAGATGCCGCCGACAATCTGCTGGTCTGGGGCATTTGCGCCGGCCTTGGCAATGCCAAAGGGCAGGACGCCGATTGCTCCATCGCGTTCAAATACGGCATGAAGCGCGACTTCAACGCCTGGCTCCGTTCGCTCGGCAAAGCGGCGCCGGTCAAGACCCTCACCGAGCTCCGGCAGTGGAACATCGCCCACCAGCGGGCCGGCGCGATCAAGTACGGCCAGGCCCAGCTCGATATCTCGGACGAGGTGGACACGCTCGCGGATCGGACCCGGTACCGGCGCGATCGGGAGAAGGACATCCGGCTGGCCGGGACCAATGGCATTGATTCGGCCATGAAGCTGCACCGGCTCGACGCACTGCTCTTTCCCGGTGGCAACGGGGCGGCCATCGCAGCGCGGCCGGGCTATCCGACCGTGATCGTGCCCTTCGGGACGATCCCCAACGGCGACCCGGCGAATTTCCCGGCGGGCTTCGATCCCAAGCCGCAGCCCTTCGGGGTGGCGTTTACCGGGATGGGGTGCAGCGAGCCCAGGCTGATCGCCCTGGCCTACGCCTTCGAGCAGGCGACCAAGCGAAGGGCTCCGCCCCCGCTGTTCCCGTGAGGCCGCGCTCGTCCCTCTTGGGCTAGCGGTCCAGGGTCCCGGGCGCTATCCTCTCCGGTTGTTCCCCTACCCGAGAGCGAGCCGGTGGTAGTGAACCAGTCCCCCCTCTCGGGGACTCTGGCCGGCCGCTACGCGATCGAGCGCGAGATCGGTCGCGGCGCGATGGCCACCGTGTACCTCGCGCGGGACCTTCGTCACGACCGTCCCGTCGCGGTGAAGCTGCTGCGCCCGGAGCTGGCGCGGCAGCTCGGCTCGGAACGATTTCTCCGGGAAATCCAGATCGCCGCCGGGTTGCGGCATCCGCACATCCTGCCGCTCTACGACAGCGGTGAGGCGGAGGATTCCCTCTACTACGTGATGCCGTATCTCGCCGGGGGCACCCTGCGGATGCGGCTGCTCCGGGAGCGCCGGCTTCCGGTGGGCGAGGCGGTGGTGATCGCCCGCGAGGTCGCCGAAGCGCTGGCCTGCGCCCACGAGGCCGGCATCGTCCACCGCGACATCAAGCCCGAGAATGTCCTGCTCGAGTCGGGGCACGTGGCCGTGGCGGACTTCGGGATCGCGCGGGCGATCGGCGCGGCCAGCGTGGGGGCCTTCGCGGGACTGCCGGTGGGCACGCCGGGCTACATGTCTCCGGAGCAGCTCACCGCGCCGGAGAACATCGACGGCCGGAGCGACTTGTACAGCCTCGGCTGCACGCTGTACGAGATGCTGGCCGGGGAGCTGCCGGCGACCCGCCCTGTGCGGCAGGACACGGGGCGGCGCACCGGCGACCGGCTGCCGTCGCTTCGCCTAACCCGCCCCGACCTGCCGCGCTGGCTCGAGCCGATCCTGGCGCGGGCGCTGGCGGAGCGGCCGGCGGACCGGTATCCCGATCTCCGCGCGTTTGCGGCGGCTCTGGCGAGTCACCCGCTGCCACCGCAGCGACCTCGCCGCCGGCGGCTCCTGGCCCTTGCAGGGGCAGCTGCCGGCGTGGCGCTCGCGGCCACCGCCTGGTGGCTCCTGACGCGGTCCGAGCTGGATCGCGATCTCCATCTGGTGCTTCCCTTCCGCTACCGGCCGGGCGAGGTCGGCGCGGCAGCGCCTCTGGTCACCAGCGACCTCACCGAAACCCTGCTCTACGATGCGCTGTCCCGCTGGAGCGACATCCGGCTGGTGAACTCCATGCGGGTTAGGGACGCTTTGGTCCGCCGGGGGAAGCCGGTCCTCCAGCTCGGGGACGGGCTCGAGGTCGCGCGGGCCGCCGGCGCCGGCCTGCTCATTTGGGGTGAGGTCTGGGCCCGCGCCGAGACGACCTTCGTGCGGGGGGTGCTTTATGACGTCGCGCGCCGCGGTGCCAGCCTCCGGGAGAAGGTTCGGTGGGTCACCCGGGAGGCCGATGTGGCCCAGGAGTTCGGCCACCTGGCGAACTACCTGGTGCTGGGCCCGGACGCGCCGAGCGAGCCGGAGAGCGGGTTAGGGACGCACTCGCTCGCCGCGTTCCGGCACCTGAGCAGTGCCGATTCCGCCATCGCGCGCTGGGACCTCGAGGGCGCCAAGGCAAGGCTGCGCGAGGCGCTCGCGCTCGATCCGGCCTTCGCCCAAGCCCGGCTTCGGTTGGCGATGATCTCCGAATGGTCCGGCGAGCCGGCTGCGGCGTGGCGGCCCCTGCTGGCCACGATGGCTCCGGGCGGGTTAAGTCCCGCCGACCGGGAACTGGTGCATGCCCTCGATGCGCTCGCGGCCGGGGATTACGGGCGCGCCTGCGCGGCGTATCGCGCGCGGTTGGCGCGCGATACCACCGACTTCGTTGCCTGGTGGGGTCTCGGACAGTGCCAGTGGAACGATCGGCTTGTGGTTCCGGACCGCGGCAGTCCCAGCGGTTGGCGATTCCGATCCAGCTACCGGGCTGCCTTCCAGGCCTATCGCCGCGCGCTCGAGATTCTGCCCTCGGCCTACCTGTTCTTTCAGAACAGCGGCTTTGACCGAATCAGACAGCTGCTGTATACCGAAGCCCACTGGTGGCGGTGGGGTTACAGCGTGGGACCGGACACCGCGTGGTTCATGGCATTTCCTTCGCTCTCGGCCGACACCCTGGCGTTCGTACCGTATCCGAGCAGTGACGTTTTGGAGGGGCGCCGAGAGACCATCCCTCCAACCCACATGGCCGCCGTTGCGCGAAACCGCGACCAGCTTCGCGAATTGAGCACGATTTGGATTCGAGCGTTTCCGGACAGTGCCACGCCGCGGGTGTTCGCGGCCGAACTGCTCGAGCGCAGCGGGTTAGGACCGGGACAACCGGCTAGTGATTCCGCCTTGCGACTCCTGCGGGAAGCAGGCCCGCGCACGCTCGATCCGGACCTTCGCGCCCGGATCGGGGTCGCCGAGGTCCGCGTGCTCCTCAAGCTCGGTGACTTCGCGGCCGCACGGCGGGCAGCCGACTCGTTGCTGCGGGCCTGGCCTAGCCCGCCAACGGCCGTCGCCGGACGGCTGGCGCCCGTCGCCGAACTCCTGGGACGGCCTCGGTTCGCCAGTGATCTCGTCTTGCGGAGCACCGCGTCGCCCGACTCGCGCACGGGCGCAGGGCCGGAAGTCCGCCTTCCGGTCGGCGTGGAGCAATTGGCGACGGTGTTGCTCGCCTACGCCGCAGCCGGGGTCAACAGGGACAGCATCGAGGTCATGGAGCGCCGGGCGGAGGAAAGCATTGTCGCGCTCGTCCCGCCGGCCCAGCGGGGGTCGGCGCGCGGGGCTGCGCTGGATGAGGCCACCGCGTTCGCCTTTCTCGTGGCGGGGCTCCGCCCCGCGCACCGGCCCATGCCAGGGACGGGGCACATTCTGGAGCTCCAGTGGCGGGTCGCCCGGGGCGACCCAGCGGGCGCACGACGCCGCCTGGCCGAACTCGATCGGATGCGCGAAGACGTGCCTCCGGGAGCGATCGCCATCCACGTGTTGTTTCTCGAGGCCAGCTTGCTCGTGCTCATGGGAGACTCGGTTGCCGCGGTGCGGCGGCTCGACCTTGCGCTCGGCGCGTTGCCGGAGTCGCGGCTCGACCTCCTCGAGGGCTTCCCCAAGCCTGCCGCGCTGGTCCGCGCGATGGCGCTCCGGGCGTCGCTCGCGGCGGCAAGCGGCCAGCGCGAGGAAGCCCTGTATTGGGCCGCCGCGGTCAACGCGTTGTGGAGCGGAGCAGAACCCGCCGTCAGCGGCCTGCTGAATCGGATGGATCGGATTACCGAGCGAATGTAGTCGTCAGAGGAGGCTTTCCTTCACACAAGCGGAGGTTAGGTATGACGTCCTGTCAAAGCTGGCTCGGGTGGAGCGGCACTGCGATCGCCAGTGTGCTCGCTCTGGTTACTGGATGTGGTCCGACGGCAACGCCGCCGCCGAGGTTCGGGCGCATCGATGGCACCTCGCGCGGAGACCTGCTCGCCTACGCGCAGTCGCTGGACTTCGATACTGCCCGTATGGCTGGCGACGAGCAGCCGCTGCCGATCGCGGATAGCGGCCGCATCGTGATGGGCCCGCTGGTTCGGATCGAGCCGGAGCGGGGGGCCATGTACCTAACCCGCGAGCAAATGGGTCAGGGACGGATTATTGCCCGGTTTCGGGCCGCCGCGGCCTATCCACCCCTTGGCATTCCAGCAGGGGACAGCTATCTGTGGGTCGACAATGTCGGGGATTCGCTCCGCCAGGTTATCGTTCCGGCCAACGAGAGCGACTCGCTTCGGGTCACTCCCTTGGTCATCGAGGAGCACGACCGGGCCTACTTCGGCCCGCGACCGGTCATGTCTTCGCGCTGGGTCATCACCATGGACAGCGTGGGATGCGACACCCCATGCCCGCGCTTTGGATCGTGCTGCGGTCCTAAAGCCTCGCTGCGCTAGGGGATCGGCCGGGCCGATCCGCTCGGCGCTTCGCCTTTCGCGTCCACGAGGGGGCGCCGCTCCTTCAGATGGGCTTCCATCTTGAGCCGCGGCATGCCCTCCTCGAGCCACCCGGGCGCCGGCTGATCCCGCAAAAACGTATCGAACCAGTCCGTCATCCGGAGCGCGTAGTCTTTCTGGTTGGCCGCCCGGGAGAGCCCGTGGTTCTCCCCGACGTACTCGAGCAGCACTACCTCCTTGCCGAGCTGCCGCAGGTGATTGTAGTAGGTGATCCCCTGGTTGAAATCGACTGCGCCATCGCGATCATTGTGGAGGATCATGAAGGGAATGGACAGCTTGTCCGCGAAGGCCTGCGGCAAGTTACGAAGGTACGCCTCCGGGATTTCGTTGGGCCCCGCGGTGAAGCGGCCCTGGCTCGCGATGAAAATGGAGCCATCAGGGTTGCCGGTGTTCCAGTAGATCGAGCCGAGCATGGAGACCAGGTCGGTCAGCGGCGCGCCGGCCACCGCGGTCTTGGAGATGTCCGTCTGGGTGGTCACAAAGCTGGTCTGGTAGCCACCCCAGCTGTGGCCCTGTAACGCGACCCGATCGCGATCCACCACGCCGGTCGCGATCGCGGCCTTGACTGCCGGCACGATGCACCACAAGGCACTCCGTCCCGGATCGTTCACGTGATACACGATGTCGGGCATGAGGAAGGCGTAGCCGCGCGAGGTGTACACACTCGGATTGGAGTACCGGGTCGCGTTGGGCTGGCTGTAGGCGTGGTACCCCTGGGACAGCTTCTCGTAGATGTAGGTGAGGGTCGGGTACGTCTTGCCCCGTTCATAACCCGCTGGGAGAATGAGGACGGCCTGGCGCTTGCCGGTATTGTTGTCGCAACTGTACTCCACCAGCATTGCACCCGGGGTCCAGGCGACCTCCTTCTGCTGGGGGTTCGCGTCGGTGAGCCGGCGCTCGTTCCTGAGCCCGTCGTCGCTCGCGTACCAGTCGGGGAACCTCACCACCGTCTGCCTGGCATAGACCCAGACGTTGGCGTCGCGGGCCCGGCGATAGTCCACCTTGTTCGCTTCGTCGGCCAGGACCTTTACCCCGCCTCCCCGCGGATCGACCTGGACCAGACCCTCGCGCTTGGTCCGCTCGCCATAGGTTTCCACGTACATGGGGGTGGACAGATAGATGCCCCGGCGGTCGCGCGGATCGAACACCAGCCGGTTCTGGTAGCGGATCTGGTCGCGCTGGCCGGTGCCGGTGAGATTGACCGCGGCGCTCCCGTCTATCGGAAGCCGCCACAAATCCCAGTTGTCGCGGACGATCACGCTCTTGCCATCCCGGCTCCAGCCAACCAGTCCGCCGGGAATCGGGGGCTTCACCTGGTTGTGGTCGTCCTCGGTATTCCAGAACTTCGCGGCCACGCCGGCGGTAATGATCTTGGTCGTGCCCTTGGCAAAATCGTACACCTTCCAGTCGCCGGTGTCGTAGTACACGAAGCGGGAGTTGTCGGGTGAGAAGCCGGCGAACCCGCCGCCCGGCACCTTGCTCTGGACCGGCGTCCGCTCGCCGGTGGCGAGGTTCACCGCGTAGATATCGCGGTAGGAGAACCCCTTGATGCCGGCGTCGCGCTCGTAGGCGGACCCTCTCCCCGACAGACCCCTCCCGTCTTGCTCCGACCAGGCCCATCTCGGCCCGGTCTCCCACCGGTCACACCGTCCTGGCCTCGAGCGATAAGAGGATAGGGGGTGGTGGGCGAATCGAGAACTCAGAGGAGGAGGGTGTGACAAAAGTTCGGGCTCTCGTGCTGGGTATTCTCGTGGCGACGTCGGGGTGCGCTGGAGATACCCCGCTCTCCGTGACGCTGGCGGTCACTCCAGATGTCACCGTGATTGATCTGGGCTCGCGGCTCGGCTTGGACAATTCGCACGCTCGGGCGATCAACGATCGAGGCCAGGTGGTGGTCGTTGCCTATCCAGCAACGGAAGGCGTCGGCCACGGATTTCTCTGGTCGGAACAGCACGGCTTCGTCGATCTGGGCGATTTCGGTTTGGGTAGGGTCGAGCCGAAAGCCGTGAACGCTAGGGGCCAGGTCGTTGGGGAGGCCGTGGTAAGTACGTCGGCGAGTTTCCCGGGTTTCCGTTCCCATGCGTTTCTGTGGACCGCCAGCGAGGGGATGCGCGACCTGACTCCGGATGCCGACTTCCGTACCATCGCAAATGACATCAACGAGGCAGGGACCGTGGTGGGGAGTCTTGAGCGTGTCCCTGGGATCCGACCGTTTGTGTGGACCGAGCAAGATGGCCTGATGGAGCTGGCCATACTGCCTGGGTGGGGCGCGACACGCGCTCGCGCCATCAACAACCGAGGACAGGTTGTTGGCGAAGGTCATTTCCCGATAGGGGCGCCAGTCGAAATCCGGGCTTTCCTGTGGGATCGCCATACGGGAATGCGAGATCTCGGCCGGTTGGGCCCGGCGCGTCCTGGCCCAGGACCGCTAGTAAGTGCGCTCGGCATCAATGATCGAGGTGAGGTCGTGGGGAACCGGGAGGATCCTTCCGGAGCGCTCCGGGCATTCCTCTGGACCGAGGAGGATGGATTCGTGGAGCTGAGCCCGCCAGGCTCATCGTCGAGCATGGCGGCCGACATCAACAATCGCGGTCAGGTCGTTAGCGCATTCGACCTCGTTCCTTTGCCATTCCCCAGTATCCTGGCTGGCAAGCCCTTCGTGTGGTCGCGGATCAGCGGGTTTGTGGAGCTTCCGATGTTGGCGGAGGAGGGTGCTGCCGGAGCCGCACGCGGCATCAACAATGCCGGAGACATCGTCGGGGACGGGCCTGGGGACGGGGGCCCGGCAGGGCCGCATGCGGTGCTGTGGAAGGTGCGAGGGTTGCCATAGCAGTACTCGGGCGCTCCAGATGCCTTCACGGAGAGACTCATGCGCAGAATCGTCGAAGCATCATCGATTCTTTGGGTGGCGGCGTTCGGCCAGGTAGCGGCTCAACAGCCCACGGCCCCGTCCAAACAACTCCTCTCGGCAATGTCTCCCGGTACGACGTACGCCCCGTTATGGGGCTTCATCAATCGCGATGGCGAGTGGGTCATCCGGCCCACGTTCCGAGGGACCCAGGACTTTTCCGAAGGACTGGCTCGCGCCCAGGAGCGGCTCGGCACCAATCCGAGCGACAAGGAGCGCTGGGGCTATATCGACACGACGGGGGCTTGGGTCATCCCCCCGCGATTCCAGCTTGTGTACCCCTTCTCGAATGGCCTCGCCTGGGCGTATCAGTCCAAGGATAGTTTGGGTTTCATTGATCAGACCGGCCGATTCCTCGAGATAGAGCCGGTCACCGTCACGGACAAAGGGAAGGCCAGGACCGTCCAGGGCGAATGGCTCTGGGAGAGAAATCGCTCGAACCTGGTGCCAGTGGAGAAGCTCATCCCGGTGAAGTCCGGAAAACTCGCAGGCTACGTGGACCTGACCGGCAAAGCCCGCATCGCGCCGCAGTTCGAGAATGCCCGGCCGTTTTCCGAGGGCCTCGCGGCGGTCAAGGCCACCGGCAAGTGGGGGTTCATTGATACCACCGGGACGATGGTGATCGCTCCTCAGTTCGGGGAAGTCGAGAGGTTCTCGGGCGGGTTTGCGGCGGTTCGCGTGCGCGGCGGCGGCCGGCCTTTGTGGAATTACGTGGATCGCTCGGGAAAGGTGCTGTGTCCGACCCCGTTTCCGGAAGCGGACCGTTTCTCGGAAGGACTTGCCGCAGTGGTTCCCGAGAAGGGGAAAGAAAGAGGGGGTTACATCGACGCGTCCTGCAACATAGTGATCGAGCCGCAGTACGGGCGGGCGCAACCGTTCAGCGATGGCCTCGCTCTGGTCAGCCTGCGTTTGCCTTACCAGAGCTTCGACCCGCAGTACGAGGTGTGGTACTTCATCGACCGAACCGGCCAGCGAGTGATCGAAGTCCGCGGCGGGACGCCGTCATCGTTCGACGGTGGAGTCGCTCCCGTCGCTGTTTACGATTACACCACCAGGTTAACTGGTCCGACCTTTCAGCAGATGCGGCTAGTGGGCCGGTTGGACGGAACCTACTACCTGGACACGGAAGGCAAGAAGATCGTCCCGAAGTAGCCCCGGATCTCGAAACCCGTTGTCTCGCGGTAATCGGTTCCAGCTCGCGCTGATCGGGTGACCCTGGTTCCTAGCTGCGACGCTAGCGTGGCGCATGCCGAGTTGCGCCCCCTCGCCGAGGAGGATTAGGGTATGGGTATGCCAGAGATTTCCGCGCGCCGAGTCTGGACCCGGGAGATGGTGCTCGCGCTTCCGGATGACGGGAACCGTTATGAGCTGTTCGACGGGGAGCTGCTGGTGACCCCGGCTCCCCGTGCCCGGCACCAGGACGCGGCCCTGGCCTTTGTCCTGCGGCTCGCCGAATACGTGAAGGTCAACCGGATCGGGCACCTGGGCTTCGCCCCCGCCGATCTTGCGCTCGAGGGCGGGCAGCTGGCTCAGCCGGATGTGTACGTGGTGCCGTTCGTCGAAGGCCACCCCCCGCGGGACTGGAAGGAGTACGGCATCCCGCTGCTCGTCATCGAGATCCTCTCGCCGAGCTCGGCGCGGCACGATCGGATCACCAAGCGGCGGCGCTATCAGCGGACCGGCGTTCCCGAGTACTGGGTGGTAGACCTGGATGCGCGAGCGGTCGAGCGGTGGCGGCTGGGCGAAGAGCGACCCGAGTTGCTCGACGATTCGATCTCGTGGCACCCGGATCCCGAGATGCCCCCTCTGACTATTGCCTTGCCTGATCTGTTCGCCGAGATCCCCGGTCTGAGCTCGGAGTGAGTGCGGCCTGGATCAGCCGCTGGAGTAGCCGTCACCGGTATTGCCCCGAATCCACCTGAGCACCAGACGAGGTCATAGTCGGGGAGCACGCAGGTCGCGTTGTTCAACGAACCTTGGCCTTGGTTTGCGCTGCCTGCTTAGTCTGACTAGACTTAGTCTATGAAGACCTACAACATTCACGAGGCCAAGACCCACCTGTCTCGCCTCCTCGAGGCCGTGGCCGAAGGGGGCGAGGAAATCCTCATCGCCAAGGCCGGCAAACCGATGGCCAAATTGGTCCCCGTGTCAGGGGTCCGTGGGCCGAGGGTATTGGGCGCGCTCAAGGGTTCAGTGCGAGAGTCGCCGGATTGCTGGGAGCCGGATCCCGAGCTCGAGGCCCTGTTCTATGGCGAGGGTCGGGTGGCCAGGAAGCCCAAGCGGGTCGCCGAGCCGAAGCGGCGCTCGCGCCCATGAACCTGCTGCTCGATTCTCACGCGCTGATTTGGGCGCTTCACGATCCCAAGCGTCTGAGCGCCGAGACTGTGCGAGAGATTCGGAATCCGGCGCGCGCGGTGTTCTTCAGCGCAGCCTCGGCTTGGGAGATCGAGCTCAAGGCTGCTCGTGGCAAGTTGAGCGTGCCGGAGAACTGGCTCTCGACGGCGGAAAAGACAGGGTTTGTGCACTTGCCGGTCACGGCGGAGCAGGCCCGAGCCAGCACGCGGCTGCCGTGGCACCATACCGATCCCTTCGATCGCATGCTCGTGGCCCAAGCTCTGGGACACGGGCTCCGAATCGTGACACGGGATCCCCTGATTCCCCCCTACGGGGTCCCAGTGCTGGAGGCCTAGCACGTCCGGCTTATGGCGCGAGCGTCATGCGTACTGACGCCTGTGCGGGGTTCCAGCTCCTCCCGCCATCGAGACTGAGCTCGAGCCAGACATCGTAATAGGTCTCGATTCGGTGTTGGCCTCCGGCGAGGGCCGTGATCGTCGTGCGGCCCACCGACCTCCGGTCGGGGCTTTCCCGTATCAGGATGTTCGCTGGCAAGCTCCCGCCGCCCAGTTCGAACTTCGTGAGCTCGGTGTCGAACACCCGCGACGACCCCCGGAGCTCGGCGAACGTAATCCGTTCCGCCATCGCAGCCGGGAGCCCGAGCGGGTACGTGACCATGCTGGGAACCGGCGGCGGATCCAGGACGAGCTCCCCGACAAACGTGGCGGTATAGTCTGCAACGATGCTTCCTCCCGACTGGCTCGGTGGTTCGACCGCACTGCTGAACCCACCATGGGACCCGCAGGTGGCGCGGGCATCACCGTCGAGGAAGAGATGCGGTCCAGCGCCGCGATAGAAGGCCCCCGCAGGCGGCAGGAGCGCCTGCGACACGACGACGCCGGGACCGGTCGGCTCCCCGGCATCCCCGGAGCAAGCGGGAACCAGGATGGGCGCGAAGGCGATGACCGAGAGCCACGAGCGCATAGGTAGAACATACCGCTCGTTGCCGCTACCGAGCCAGCAGCTGCAACCCTTCCACCGTCTCCGCTGTCATATTCCGCAGCATGGGAGGCGTCGCCGCCGCAGGTAACCCGGCCGAGCCCGCATTATCGCTGGTCAGTCGGGTCCTTGCGGGCGACCCGGCCGCCGAGCGTGAGCTCTACGACGCTCACGTGGATCGGGTATACCGGCTGGCATACCGGATGACGGGGGATTCCCATCGGGCGGAGGAATACACCCAAGATGCGTTGGTCCGGGTGTTCGAACGTTTGGGGAGTTATCGCGGCGAGGCGGCGCTCTCGACCTGGATTACGTCAGTGGCCCTATCGGTGATCCTGAACGGAATCCGGACCACCAAGCGGCGACGGGAGCGCGAGGATGATCTGGAGCGAGCGGATCGGATGATTGCGATAGAGCGGCGCACCGACCCTGATCTCAAGGATCGACTCAGAGCAGCGGTCGACGAGCTGCCGGAAGGATATCGGGTAACATTCCTGATGCACGACGTGGAAGGCTATACCCACCAGGAGATCGCGGGCGTACTGGGCGTTCAGGAGGGGACTTCCAAAGCCAACCTCTCGCGGGCCCGGGCCCGGCTTCGGGTGGCACTCGCCGACTTCGCGGGAGCATGGGAATGAGCGACGAAGAGTTGGACGATCGGCTGCGGGCGCTGGCTCGAAGCTATCATGAGCCGCCGCCCACACCGCGGGAGCGCATGTGGGAGGCGATTGCCGCGCGCCGGGCGGAGGCGAAGGTCGTTCCGATCGAGGCCCGCCGCGCCCGCCGGGTGCTGATGTTGGTTGGAGCGCTTGCCGCCACGCTCTTGCTTGGCATCGGGATTGGGCGCTGGGTGATTAACCAGCCCCCCTCGAGCACCGGCGTGACGGCGGTCACCGAGCCGACCCCGGCTCTGCAACTTGCGACCATCCAGTACCTGGGCCGCGCTGAGACGTTCCTCACCGAGTTCCGGACTGCCGAGCAAGACAGCTCGTTCATTTCGCGAGCCCGCGACCTTCTTACGTCGACCCGGCTTTTGCTGGACAACCCTGCGCTCCAGGGCTCCGAGGTTCGCAAGCTGCTCGCGGATCTCGAGCTCATTCTGGTCCAGATCGTTCAGCTGGGCGCCGCCGGCCGCCCGGCTGATCGCGAGCTCATTACCGACGGCCTCGAACAGCGCCGGGTGCTGCCGCGGTTGCGAAGCGAGATTCCTGCCGGTCCACCTCGTTTGGGAGCTTCCTGATGCAAACCGTTCTGAAAGCGGCCTCGATTCTGCTGGTCGCTGCCCTGTGTCCTAACCCGGCAGCCGCCCGACCCGGGCAGGGTCCGGCGCCCGCGCCGAGTCCGGACCTGCCGCCCCTCTCGATGCAGGCCGGTCCGGATGACTCTCTGTACCGGCGCGCCCGGGAGGCACTCAACCGGGACGAGTACGCCCGCGCGGCTCAGGTTTTCAGCACGCTCCGCACCCGGTATCCTCGCTCCGAATACGCTCCCGACGCGTACTACTGGGAGGCCTACGCGCGCTATCGAATAGGAGACCTGAGTTCGCTGCGGACCGCCCTCGATCTTCTCGAGCGGCAAGCCCGTCTCCGGCCGTCCAGCAGTGCCAGCACCCGGAGCAGTGGAGATGCCGCCGCGCTCGAGAACCGGGTCCTCGGAGAGCTTGCGCGGCAAGGTGACGCGGCCGCCGCTCGACGGCTTACCGTCGTTGCGAGCGGGGCGGTAGCGCCTACGCCGCCCACGGCGACGACTCCTCCGGTACCGGCTATTGCTCCCACCCCGCCGGTGCCGGGGGGGCGGGGAGTGGGGCAGCGCGCGGATACTCGCTGCAGGGATGAAGATGATCTCCAGATCTCCGCGCTGAATTCGGTCATGCAGATGGAATCCGAGCGCGCGATCCCCATTCTGG
>JBQTHV010000023.1:0-33555 GCA_052389555.1 Gemmatimonadales bacterium
AGGAAGCGGGCGCGCTCCTCCGCCGTCGGCACCCGGCAGGCGTCGCGGCGCCCGAACCACTGGAACCGCTTGCGAGCCACGTAATCGTAGAGCCGGTCGCGGAACGGTCGGGGGACCAGCCGAAACACCGCGAGCATCTTCCATAACCCGCCGAGTCCTGCCATGATCGCAAGGGCCGCATCGGAGCGAAACCGCCAGCGGCCATTCTCCTCGAGCACCACGGTCTTGAGCTCTTCCTGGGTGAGCGACCCGGGCAGCCGGGCGCGGGCAGTTTCTCCCTGGAGAGGGGCGAACCGGTAGCGGGCGCGGCGGTCGCGGGCCAGGATGAAGCGCACGAAGCTGTCGCACAGGTTGCAGAGCCCGTCGTAGTAAACCGTCACCGGTGAAGGCCGCGCACCAGCAGCTCGAACAGGCCCTCCGCGTCGCGCAGGCGCTCGACGCCCCGGCCCCCCCCTTCCTCCAGGTACTGGCGAGCCAGGCCCTCGGCGAGCGCGGTCACCAGCCGGGCGGCCTGATCGGGCGAAAGATCGGTGCGGAATTCGCCCGCTTCCTGGCCCGCCCGGACCAGATCCACGAACACCGCGAACGCGCGCGCTTTCTCTTGGGCGAGATCTCGAAACGGCTCCTCACCTCCACCCGCTTCCCCCGGCGTGCTCTCTTCCCGAAGACGCTCCGCCAATTCGCTGGCGTACATGACGCGATACAGGCCGGGATGCTCCAACGCGAACCGGAGGTGCACCAGCGCGGCGGTGACGAGCTGCATGCTAAACACCGGTCCGGGTGCCCGTGAAGGGGGCCGGGGCGCCGGGGGGGGAGGAAGGGCCATTGCCTGAGACAACCGCGGCAGCATGGAGCGGCTGGTTGGCTCCCAGAACGGTTGCGGGATGGGCGGCGGCCCGAGCTGCTCGCACCGGTCCCGCACTTCCCGGAAGCCTTCCGCCGCGAGCGCGGCCTCGAGCGACAGCCGATCGGGGAAATGAGCGAGCGGCGCGGCGTGACTGACATCTACCGCGTCGGCCAGCTTGCGGAAACTCACCGCTTCGGGGCCTTCGGCCTCGACCAGCCGACGGGCCGCCCGGAGCAGGGCTTCCCGCAGGTTGCCGTGATGGTAGGGCTTGCGCTTCGATCTTGACACTGTCTAGATTATTCAGTAGTTTGATCTTGTCAGTGTCAAGATACACCGGCTACCGAGAGGAGCAACCCCATGACGAACCCCCAGCGCACCGACATCACCATAGTCCTCGACCGTTCCGGCTCGATGGCGTCGGTCAAGTCCGACGTCGAGGGCGGCTTCGCGCGGTTTCTGGAAGACCAGCGCAAGCTCCCCGGGGAGTGCACTCTGTCCCTCACCCAGTTCGACAGCGAGGCCGTCGAGGACGTCTACGTGGCCCGGCCGATCGGGGAAGCGCCCGGGATGGAGCTGCATCCCAGGGGAATGACTCCGCTGCTCGATGCGGTAGGCCGGACCATCACCCGGACCGGTGAGCGTCTCGCCGCCGTGCCCGAGCCGGCGCGGCCGGGTCGAGTGCTCTTCGTGATCATCACCG
Source organism: Gemmatimonadales bacterium (assembly GCA_052389555.1). Taxonomy (GTDB): domain Bacteria; phylum Gemmatimonadota; class Gemmatimonadetes; order Gemmatimonadales; family GWC2-71-9; genus JABFSM01. Next base: position 1,548 of record JBQTHV010000023.1, read on the forward strand.
ACGGGATGGAGAACGCGAGCCGGGAATTCAGCAAGGCACAGGTGCGGGAGCTGATCGAGCGGCAGCGCCGGGTCTATCAGTGGGATTTTATCTACCTGGGCGCCAATGTCGATGCGTTTGCGGAGGCTCACGCGATGGGGATCAGCGCGGCCCATGCGGCCGTCTACCACGCGACTCCGCTCAGCATCCACCAGGCCTTCAACGTGGTAGGCGCCCGCTGTCGAGAGGTGCGGGCGGGGCGGAGCGCGGCCTTCACCGAGGAAGAGCGCGAGGCACTGAAGAAGACCTAAATTGGAGCCGCCCCTTCAGGACTGACTATGAGGTCCGGCCGCCGAAGCGTCCTGGTTCTTCTCTGCGTGCTGGCTGGCAGCGGGACTGCCGGCAGAGCCCAGGTCACCAAGTACGTCCGATACGCTCACTCCGGCAGGATCGCCTACGGGATCCTCGACGGCGAGCGGGTGCGCGAGCTGGCCGGCGACCTGTTTCAGTCGCCCAAACCAACCGGGCGGACGGCGGCTCTGTCGACGGTGAAGCTCCTCGCCCCGTGCGAGCCGCGGAAGGTCATTGCGGTGGGTCTCAACTACAAATCCCACCTGGGCGAGCGGCCCGCGGCGGGATATCCCGGTCTCTTCGCCAAGCTCCCCACTTCGATCATCGGGCCGGAGTCCGACATCATCTACCCGCCCGACGCCGAAAACCTGCACTTCGAGGGGGAGCTGGTGGTAGTGATCGGCAGGCGGGCCAGCCGGGTCCCGGAGAGCGAGGCCGCTCGGTACGTATTCGGGGTGACCGTCGGGAACGACGTGAGCGAGCGGGGCTGGCAGCGGAGCGACCTCCAGTGGTTCCGGGCCAAGGCGACCGACACGTTCGGGCCGCTCGGTCCCGCGATCGTGACCGGGCTCAACTACGGCGACCTGCTCCTGGAAACCCGGCTCAACGGCGAGGTGGTGCAATCGCAGCGGACCCGAGACCTCATCTTCGATGTCCCGGCCATCGTGAGCTACGTAAGCCGGTACGTCACGCTCGAGCCGGGTGACGTGATCTACACCGGCACGCCCGGCACCACCCGGCCAATGAAGCCGGGTGATGTCGTGGAGGTGGAGATCGAAGGAGTGGGTGTGCTGGTTAACCGGGTTACGGCTGCGAACCGCAAGCCGTAGGGCTATTGGCTATTGGCTATTGGTAGACCCCCCTAACCCGGAGGTTTGTTTCCAATAGCCAATGGCCAATGACCAATAGCCTCTCTACTACATCCCGCTCTGCTGGGTCGACGGCGGCACCATGCCCTTGAGCCGGAAGTAGGTGACCAGGTTGCCGTAGTGCTCGTTGTTGTGAGCGACGTTGAAGGTGAGCGCCCACAGCCTGCTCCCATGCAGGTTCCCGAAGGGCAGCGAGACGTGGTCATTCGCCTGGGCATCGGCGATCTGGTAGGCCGCATCGCAATAGGCAAACGCGTCCTTGAGGGCTTTGATGAGCGCGGCCCGGTCGGTGACCTTCTCGTACTGCTGCGTCGCGGGGCTCTCTTCTCCCTTCACGATCGAGCAGAACAGGTAATTCGCGTCGGCGACGTGGCCGATGATGCCGCCGAAGCTCCGCACCTCGGGCGTCGGCTTGAAGCCGTACAGGGAATCGGGCATTTGCTCGGCTGACTTGACCAGCCAGGTTCTGGCCGTCTCGTGCAGGTTGCGCACCGACGCGACGTGCTGGGCCGCGGCGGCGCCGGGCAGCGCGATGAGGGCCAGGGCGGTGAGGACGACGGGACGGGACTTCATGGACAAGCCTCCTCTGCGGGTTAGGTCGAATGCCGGGGCCTACATCGAGCTCTGCTGGCTCGAGGGCGGCACCAGGCCGTTGATCCGGAGATAGGTCACCAGGTTGCCGTAGTGCTCGCCGTTGTGGATCGCGTTCAGGGTAATGGCCCACAGGCGGCTGCCCTTCATGCCGAAGATCTCGACCTGCTCCATCGCCCTGGCATCCGGCAGGCGATAGGCATCGTCGCAGTAGGCGAGTGACTCGCCCAGCGCCTTGACCAGCTCGGCCTTGGCGGTCGTTTTCTCGAAGTCTTTGCCGTCGGCGGGGTTCCTCTCGCCCCTGGCGGCAGCGCACATCAGGTAGTTCTCGTTGGCCAGGTGGCCGATGAGCTCCCCGAAGGTCCGTACCGTGGCGACCGGTTTGAAGCTGTACTTCCCCTCGGGCATGAGCTCGGCCGATTTGATGAGGTTGGTCTTGCCACTATTGAACAAGGGCTGAATGGCCGCTGCAGCCTGAGCCGGGGCGGCGCCCGGGAGCGCGGCCAGGAGCAGCAGGGCACCGGGGAGAGAGCGTCTCATGACAAATCCTCCAGCAGGGGTTCGTGCGAAGCCGCCCGGACCACGCGGGTCCACGGGGGGGAGGTAAGATGGCACCCGGCGCCGCCCATGTCCACGGGTATTATTCCGGCCATGGGGGCCGATCCCCGCCCGGGCAATCCGGGACTCCGCGTGAACCCGGTCGCCGTCCTGGCGACCCTGGCGGCTCTTTACACGTTGTATTTTGCGCGGTCCTTTCTGCTGCCGGTCACCTTCGCCATTCTGCTGAACTTTCTCCTGAGCCCCGCGGTGCGCTGGCTGGCCCGGCTCAAGATCCCTGCTCCGGTGAGCGCGGCGCTGGTGGTGCTCGCCCTCGTCGCGGGGGTCGGCTTTGCGGCCTATGAGCTTGCCGGCCCGGTCCGGACCTGGGCCGAGCAGGCACCGCGCTCGATCGCTACGACCCGGCGCGAGTTAGGCAAGCTGCTCCGGCCATTCGAGCGGGTAAGCCGCACGGCGCGAGAGGTGGAGACCGCGGCGGCCGGGGCCGGGGGAGGGCCTCCGGCCCAGGAAGTCGTGGTACGAGGACCCAGCCTGATGACCCGGGCGATCGGCTCGACCCAGCGGGTCGTGGCGGGGCTGATCGAAGTGGTGATCCTGCTCTACTTCCTGCTGGCCGCGGGGGACCTGTTTCTCCGCAAGCTCATCAAGGTGCTCCCCCACCTCACCGACAAGCTCAAGGCGATCCGGATCGCCCGGCAGACCGAAGCGTCCATTTCGACTTATCTGCTGACCTCCGCCCTGATCAACCTGATCGAGGGGGCGGTGGTAGCCGGCGCGATGTCGCTCGTCGGGATGCCTAACCCGCTGCTCTGGGGCGCCCTGGTGTTCCTGCTCGAATTCATCCCCTACCTGGGCGCCTTTGCGGCGGTGGTGGTGCTGTTCGTCGCGGCGCTCGACACCTACCAGAGCCTGGGCCGCGCCCTGCTGCCGCCCGCGGTGTTCCTGGTGATCAACACGCTGCAGGTCAACCTGCTCTATCCGGCGCTCCAGGCCCGGCGGCTCGCGCTCAATCCGGTCGCGCTGCTGATCGGGCTGGCGTTCTGGTTCTGGATCTGGGGAGTGCCGGGCGCCTTCATCGCCGTGCCGATCCTGGCGACGCTCAAGATCTGCGCCGATCACATCGAGTCGCTGGCGCCGCTGGGTGAGTTCCTCAGCGCGAAAGAGGAAACACCGCTTCCCTAACTCCGGTTCAGGTGCTTCGGGACCGTATTGCGAAGGATCGCCACGAGGGCCGGCTCCATGAAGTCGTATATATCCGGGATGTACAGGCACACGATCCGCTTGGAGCGGTAGAGATCCGGGAAGCGCTCGTGGAGAATGTTCCGCTGCCGCTTCTCCATGACGAAGATGAGATCGGCCCACTCGACCAGCTCGCGGGTGACCGGTACGGTTGCGCCGTAGGCGACTCCGGCCGACCGAACGTCCAGGTCCGGCTCCTCGGCAAAGACCCGCTCGGCGGTCGGGCTCCGCAGGCGGTTGTGGTTGCAGACGAAGAGTACCCGCATGCCGACAAAGTAGCCGGGCCCTAGCCCACCTGCCGATTCCGGCGTAGTCTATACCAACCTCACTCGCGACCGCATGAGTGGAGTCATTTCGGGACTGGGCCAGCGCCCGTTCTCCCGCCGGAAGCGCATCTTCCTCGCGATCTGGTTCCTGGCAACGCTGGGGGCCGGCGCCCTGGGGTATCTCGAGTATGAGGCCAGGGCCGGCACGCCCGTGTCGCTGGCGACCGCGTTCTATCACGCCGCTCAGCTCTTCATCCTGCACGCACCCCACTTCACGGATCACGTCCCCTCGCTCCTGGAAGGGGCACGCTGGTCGGCGGCGGGCCTGCTCGGCTTTTCGGTCCTCCAGGTGGCCCAGCAGTTGTTCCCGAGCGAATGGGCGGCGATTCGCTGCCTCTTGGCGCGCAACCACGTGATCATCGGAGGGCTCGGGCGCCGGGCGCTCCAGTGCGTCAAGTGCGAGCGGGGCAAGCCGCCGGGTCTCCGCCGGAAAGTGGTCGTGGTCGACCGGAATCCCCCCGAGGACATGGCGAAGCGGTGCGCCTCCGAGGGCGCGATCGTCATCACCGGCGACATCAACGATCCGGCGGTGCTCCGGGGCGCCGGGTTACGTCGGGCCGCCGAGCTCTGGGCCCTCTGCGCGGAGGATTCGGTCAACTGCGAGACCGCCGTTCATGCCGGCGCCGTGCTGAGTGAGTTTTCCCGGAAGCAAGGAATGCCACCGCTCGAATGCAACGTGCATCTGAGCGACATCGATCTTCGGGTCGAAATGCAGCGGTATGCCGATCTCGCGGTGCCGGGGGTTCCGCTCCTGGTGCGGTTCTTCGATGTCTATGACTTCGAGGCCCGCCGGGTGCTCCTCCACGATCTCCCGATCGACCACGACGGCATCGGCTCCCACGAATCCCGGCGGCCCCACCTCATCATCCTTGGGTTCGGCCGGATGGGCCGCTCCATTGCGCTCCGGGCCGCCAAGCTGGGTCATTTCGCCAACGGGGTGGCCGATCCGGGTCGGCGGCTCAGGATCAGCGTAATCGACCGGATCGGCCAGACCCATGAGGCCGGCCTGCTCTTCCGGTATCCGCAATTCCGGAGCACCTGCGAGCTCGACGTGCACACCATGGACATCGAGTCTCCCGCCGCGCGGCGGCTGGTGGAAGACTGGTGTGCCGAGCCGGACGCGCTGATCAGTCTCGCGGTCTGCTTCGACGACGCCCTGCGGGCGACCGAGGTGGCCCTGCGGCTGGTACCGGACCTCCGCTCGGAAACGCTGCGGGCCGCGGTCCGGGTGGCCGATCGTGACGGGTTAGGCAAGATCGTGGATCGGGTCTGGGGGACCAGCTCGACGGCCGAGCTGCCCGGGCCGACATCCGCGGCCTTCCGGGTTAGGACTTTCGGCCTGCTCCACGAGGGCTGTTGCGAGGCCGCGCTCGACGATGGCACCGAGGAGCTCGCCCGCGCGATCCATGCGGACTACATCACCCAGCAGCTCGCGCGGGGAGCCAATCCGGCCGAGCGGAGCCTTGCCCCCTGGGACGCGCTCGACGAAGATCTGCGCGAATCCAACCGGCAGCAGGCCGATCACATCGTGATCAAGCTGCGCGCCATCCGATGCCAAGAGGTGTCGCACCGCGATCCCCGCCCCGCGGTGGAGCAGTTCGCGCCCGGGGAGGTGGAGCTCCTGGCGCAGCTGGAGCACCTCCGCTGGAATGCCGAGCGGGTATTGGCGGGCTGGCGGTGGGCCCCGGGGCCCAAGAACGTGGTGCTGCGAACCACGCCGTATCTCCGCGAATGGGACGAAGTGCCCGACGAGGTGCGCCAGAACGATCGAGGGGCGGTGCGGCTCATTCCCCGCCTGCTGGCGGCGGTCGGGCAGAAGGTGGTGAGGATATGAGGCTGAGCGTCCTGGTCACCGGGGACGTGGTGACCGACCGGGATCTCTACGCGGGGCAGGAGCGCCGGCCGGGCTCGCGGATGCGCCTGGGCACCACTGAGCGGACGGTGGCCGGCGGGGCCGCCTTGCTCGATCTGCTGCTGTGCGAAGTCGCGCGACAACGGCCGGGCGGCGGCCTCGCCATTGCGCGCGGGCTTGATTACGCCCGCGTGCTGCCGTCCGCGCCCATGGGCTTCGGCGTGATGCGGCCATTTCCCAAGGAGGCCGGCAGCGCGGCGCGGGTCTGGCGAATGCCGCCCGAGCCCGATGGCCCGCTGGGCATGGGCACCGTGGATACGGATTTCGACGTGAGCGCAGCGGATGCCGCCGCCCTCGGAGCTGCCCATGCGGTCGTCGTGGTGGACGACGCCGGGCTCGCCTTCCGGCGTTGGCCCGCCCGGGCCGCGTGGCCGCGCTTCCTGCTCGAGCCGGACTGCCCGCTGCCCGACTGGCTCGTGCTCAAGCTCTCGGCCCCATTGGGGGCGGGGGATCTGTGGCACACGCTGGTCTCGGGGAACACCCAGGACCGCGAGTCGCGGACGGTCCGGGATCCGGCCGAGCTCCTAACCCGCACGATCGGGGTGACCGGCATCAACGATCTCCGGGTGGAGCCGATCCATGTTTCCCGCGATCTCTCCTGGGAGCGGGCCGCCCTCGACCTATTCCGGGAGCTCGCCGAGAGCCGGTGCGCCGCGCTGACCGCGTTGCGCCAGGTGCGGTTCGTCGTGGTCGCGCTCGATACCGACGGTGCGCTCATCGCGGAATTTCCAGCAGGGCGTAACCCGCGGGCGTGGCTGGTCTTCGATCCGGCTGATCTGGAAGGCGACTTCGAGGCGAGGGTATCCGGAGGCGTCCTGGGGTATCAGACCTGTTTCACCGCCGCGATCGTCACCCACCTCGCGGCGGCGGGCGGGGCCGACCCCGCCGCGATCGCGCCAACCGTGCTGGCCGAGGGGGTACGCGCCGGACTCGCGGCCAAGCGACGACTGCTCCTCGAGGGACACGGTCCGGTTCCGATCCCGCCCGGATCGGAGCCCGCCTTTCCCGCCGAGGAGGTGGCCAAGGAAATCCTGAGGCTGCAGCACGAGTGGCCGTATGGTGCGGTCGAGATTCCGCTCTGCTCTGGCAAGCGCGGCTCGGCACGGAGCAGCGTGTTGCCCCGTTCGGATCCCTGGACCATCATCGCCGGAAGCGCGGCCGGAGAGGAACGGCCCGGGCCGCTCTGGGGGCTGGCGCGCCGGGTCGCGCAACATGGAGTGAAGCAGTTGAAGGAAACCCCCTACTTCCAGTGCGGGAACCTGTTCTCGATCGAGCGCACCGAGATCGAGAGTCTGCGAACGCTGTATCGTCTTCTGCGGAGCTACTGGAAAGACCCCAAGGCGACCAAGCCGCTCTCGATCGCCGCCTTCGGCCCGCCGGGGTCGGGAAAATCCTTCGGCATCAAGCAACTCGCCGCGCAGGTGTTCCGGGACGGCGATCCGCCGCTCGAGTTCAACCTCTCCCAATTCCAGGATCCCACCGAGCTCCACGGGCTGCTCCATCAGGTACGGGACCGCGTTCTCCTGGGCAGGCTCCCGGTCGTGTTCTGGGATGAGTTCGACTCGCAGGATCTCAAGTGGCTCCAGTTCCTGCTGGCCCCGATGCAGGACGGGACCTTCCAGGAGGGGCCGATCACCCATCCGATCGGGAAGTGCGTCTTCGTGTTTGCGGGCGGGACTCGAAGCCGGTTCGAGGACTTCGGGAATCCGCCACCCGAGCTCCTCAGGGGGCGCCGCGCAGGAAGCGACCCCAAGGCTGAAAGGGAACCGCCGAGCCGCCGAGCGGCCGAGCCGCCGAGCAACGAGGTCGAAGCCTGGGCGGCCCGGTTCCGAGCGAAGAAAGGTCCCGACTTCAAGAGCCGGCTGGCGGGGTACATCAATGTGATCGGTCCTAACCCGCGCGACCAGCACGACATCACCTATCCGGTCCGCCGCGCGCTGCTGCTTCGGGTCCATCTCGGCATCCGGCCCGAAGCCACGCTCACGATCGAGCGCGGGCTCCTGTCCGCCTTTCTCAAGATCGGCGAGTACCGGCACGGGGCGCGCTCGCTGGAAAAGATCGCGGAGCAAATGGGCCGGAGCACCCGGACCGGCGAATTCACGCGGAGCGACCTGCCCTCCCGGAGCGAGCTCGACCTCCAGGTGGATGCGGATGGCTTCCTGGCCCTCATGGAAACCGCGCTATGACCGACGGAATCGACATCGAGGCGATCGCGGCCCAGATCCACGAGTTCTACCGCACGCTCGCCGCCAGGGAAGGGTGGACTCTGGAGTACTCGATGCCCTATCCCGCGCTGCCCGAGCACATGAAGGAGGACAACCGGGAGGCGGCGCGACGGATTGGCCAGGTGCTGGCACTGGCGGGGCTCATGCTGGTCCCGAGGGAGGGGGAGCGGTGGGCCGAGCGCGACCAGGACGCGATCGGCGAGCTGATCGAGAAGAACCTCGAGCTCCTGGCCGAGGGGGAGCATGACGGCTGGGTGGAAGCCCGCCTGCGGCACGGCTGGCGGGTGCACGGTTACCGGAACAGCGAAGAGCGGCTGCATCACCTGCTGGTGCCGTATCTGCGGTTCGCCGAGCAGATCGAGAAGTACCAGCAGCACGAGGCGAGCCAGGGCCGGCCCCCCAAACGGAGTGTGGATCAGGCAGTGGCCCAGGAGAAAAGCAAAGACCGCGACAGCGTCAGTAACTACGTCAAGATTATCGCCCAGACTAAGTACCGGATCGTGCGGGAAGGCGATTAGGCTGCCGGGTTAGGGGTTGAGTTGGTGGAGTAAGCCGAGTCTGTTCGGCTGGCAGAGCGCTTGCACTTCCCGCCTGGCATGAGACGCGCCGGGTGGGGAGCCCTCATGCTCGGGCTCGGCTGGCTGGGGGCGGGGGCAGGGGCGGGGTTCGCCCAGGAACCGTTCCCGAGTCTGGAATGGCTGGCCCGCACTCGCTCCTGGCGGTGGACTAGCGGAGTCGGTCTGGGCATCATCGGACGGTCGGGCGAGATCGGCCGGGATCGCAATGCGACCGGGGGCCAGGAAGAACTGGTCGCCAGCCTTGGGACCGGCATCGGGATAGGGGCTCGCACGGGTTATGAGAGTCGCTTCGGGGGCCTCGAGTTGCGCGGCACTTTCTTCAGCAGCGCAGTCCAGGTCGTCAACGAAGACGAGGTCCGGTTTCCCAATCACGGGAAGCGGCCCTTCGCCTGGACCGGGAGTGCTCTGGTCTATCCGGTTTCCCCCCTCCAGCGGCGCCCCGGCGCGGTGCGCCCTTTTCTCGCGGTAGGGGTCGGGGGGATCTTTCTCTCGGTCGATCTCGACAACATCGAGGACCAGACGCTGTACCATTCGTTTCTGTGGAGCCTGAGCGGAGGCTTGCGGATTGCGACCGACCCTGAGGATGTCCCGTCCGTCACCCCGACGCACGTGGAGCTCAGAGTGGAGCGGACTCGGGTGTGGGGGAACCACCCTCTCGGGTCGTTCCAGTTCTGGGTGGTCACGGCGGGTCTGGGGATGAAGTGGTGAAAAGTGAAAACGCCGCGCTCGAGCGGATCGCCCAGGCGATTCACGCCCGGTATCTCGCGAACCAGCGGGATCGGAAGCCTCCCAGCGATCCGGCGATGCAGCCCTGGGAGGCGCTGTCGGAGACGCTCAAGGAATCGAACCGGGATCAGGCCCGGGACATCGGCAACAAGCTGGAGGCCATCCGGTGCCGGATCGTCCCGCTGGACGGCAGCGGCCCGCTCACCGGTCTTACGGCCGGGGAGGTCGAACACTTGTCGATCCTGGAGCACGAGCGATGGGTCGAGGAACGGCGCCGGGCAGGCTGGACCCTGGGTCCGGTGCGGGACCTCGAGCGGAAAGTGACTCCCTACCTGGTTTCCTGGGAGGAGCTGGCCGAGGAGATCCGCGAGTACGACCGGGAGGCGGTGCGGGCGATTCCCGAGGTCCTCGCCGAGGCTGGGTTCGCGATGGTTCGCGCGGACCCGGCGCCGAGGTCAGTATCTGATGCGGGTTAGGTCGGCCATTTGTTTGGCCAGCCATTCCACCGCCACGCGAATGAGCGTCACCGCCAGGCCGCCTATCATGGCTCCCCCGAAGGCGGCATCGAGCTTCTTGCCTAACGCTCCGCCCAGCGCCCCGCCGAGGAACGCGCCGATAGCGAATCCCGACATCGGATACGCCAGGCTCAGGGCAACGCCGATCGTGGCTCCGGCGAGGGTCCGCCCGGCCCAGTGGTCCGTGCCGAACAGCCAGGCCCCCAGCCCGAGCAGCCCGGCGAATCCGAGGGTGCCGACCAGCTTGAGCCACCAGGGCACCCTGGGTTCTGCCTTCGGGCTGGATCCGGCCGGCGCCTGTTTGAGGATCGCGGTCAGGACCTGATCTTCATCCACCTGGCTCATCAGCTCGCGGTAGCGGGCCTCGCCAACGTGGGAGCGCAACTGGTCGAGCAGTCCTTGCCTGACCTCCGGCGACAGGTCCTTCGGGTCGATCGTCACAGGCTTACCCTCCCTGGGCCGGTCCCGGGCCGATCGGCAGTGGCGGCGGCACGCAGGCATGGGCCCGCGGGTTAGGACGGAGCATCGCATCGGCCCGGATCAGCCAGGCGCGGTAGTTCGGCAGGAGCCAGCGTCCCTCCCAGCGGCGGGCATCGACCGTCAGGAGCTCCATCACCTGGCGGCTGGCTTCGGCTTCCAGCGCCGGGTGGCGCAGGTACCGGGCCGCGGTCCAGAGCGACAGGCTGGCGTCGAGGTGCTCGGGATCGGCGTTCCCTTCTTCCGCGATACGAGCCAGGGCCTGGCTCTCCGCCTGAATGTCCTGGCCGGCGCGCATGCGGGTAAGGAGCCGGCGCCGGAGCTGTTCGGGGGTTTCCACCCGGCGACCGATGAACAGGAACGTGTAGAGGAGTAACCCGACCGTCGGGGCCAGGAAGGGCCGCCAGATCACGATCAGCCCGATGAAGACATACCAGCGCTGCAGCAGGAACCCTGCGGCCCTGGCGCCCGGCAGCTGATACTCCTGGAGCAGGGGGGCAACCGCGAACAGCACCGCGAGCCAGGCCAGGGGCGAGTAGAGCAGTTCTTCGCGCAGCGCGAGCCACGCTCCGCCCTGCCGGCGCGTCGCGGGCTCCCTCATTTCGCGGGACGCAGGAAGAGGATGGCGCCCATCACCAGGAAGAGGAGGGCGTGATTGGCGCAGCGGCGGATCAGCGGCCAGTTGCAGTTGAAGAAGGCGCCCTGGCCTTTCACGGTGTCCCGAATCGAGCGGTCGCGGTCGATGCCGTAAAGGATCGCATTCGACACGCCGCCCCAGACCGTGAAACCGCCGATTGCCGCGAAGAGCTTCCAGGTCGACCACGGCGCCAGGAACCACAGCATCGCATGGTAGATGCCCAGGTTGAGCAGGCTCATGACGCCTGCTTCGACGATGACCCGGGGATGGCTCATCACTACGGCGGTGTCTCGCCGCATCCAGAGGATCTGATAGATGGTGAGCACGGTGAACACCCACAGCGCACCGAACTGTGCGGCAAGCACCGTCGGACTGTTGCCGAGGACGAACGTTCTGAGCAGGTCTTTCATTGCCGCTTCCTCCTGACCGGCCTCATCGCCGGCGTCTCTGGGTTCCGAATCGGGCCCGTAACACGCGCAAGGCCACGAGCCAACTCACCAACAGGGCCAGTCCCACGGCGAGCAACAGGAGCTGCCACGGCTCGCGGAGCTCAGCGGGCAGGCGCGGGCCTGACCCGAGCAAGGTCAGGATAAGCGCCGCATAGACCGCGAGAGGGACCCACCGCACGATGTCGAAACATCCTGCCTCGGCATAGCCCTTCCGGTCCTCTCCGTACGAGCGTCCCGCGTAGCGGCGGTAGGCGGCGGCGACCGGCCCGGTGCAGGCCGCCGCGCCGACTGCGGCCGCGAGGACCCAGAAACCGGGGAGCCACGAGGGGTCGGCCGGGCCGAAGCCCAGGGCGCCGCGCAGCGCCTCGCCAGGCTGGCGGAAGCGGGTTAGGATGATGCCCCACACGAACAGGTGAGCGAGGCCCGGGACAAACGAATGGAGCTGGGTCGTGTAGTAGCCGGATCCGCCCGGCGCGAAATTCGGGTCCAGGAACACGACCTTCATGGCCTTCGTGAGGTTACTGGAGCCCCCCAAGCCGCCGCGGCGGGGAGGCGGGGCGCGGACGGGCCGGTCACAGCCCGGACAGCGGCCCCGAGTGCCGGCCAGGTTGGCCGCGAGCTTTACCTCCCGACCACAGCGGCAGAAGACGCTGAGCGACTCGTCCTCCTGGGCCATGGACTCGAGCCCCCGGCCGACGGACCCGAGCAGGCGCTGGCCCCGGATGGCCATCATCGCCTCCGCAACGCGAGCGGGAACCGGTCACGGAACCCGCAGGTCGAGCAGGTGAGGAAGTGGCGGCGGCCAGCCAGGCGACGGCCGCACCCCGGGCAGTGGAGGATCCGGAACCAGGGGAGCAGCGGTAGCAGGCCCAGCCCTAACACGGCCCGAATGCCGCCCGGGAGCACCCGCCCCTTCCAGACATGCGGGTCGCCTTTGAGCACGAGGCGCCATTCGATCAGGTAGGCCGCGGCCAGCACCGTCCCGATGGCTCCCAGGCGAGACGTGGGGAGGGCACCGCCCAGCTGGGCCAGCAGGGAATCCCATGGACCCGCCAGCAGCAGTCCTAACCCGGCCGCCACGGCCGGAAGCACGATGCCGCGCCGGACCCGCGGGTTCCGCCAGAGCAACCGGCTCCGTTCCCGGATACCTGCCCGCGCCCCAGCACCGATCCGGCCGACCACCCGGACCGGTCCCGCCGGGGGAGAGCTCCGGCCGGCGAGCGACCAGAGTCGCACGGTCCCGTCGGCGGAGGCCGATGCCGCGAGCCGGCCGGCACCGTCGAGCGCCACATCGAGGACCGCCCCGGTATGCCCGAAGAGCCGGCTTTCCAGTCGGCCATGCCTAACCCGCCACACCGCCACGGTCCCGTCGTAGCCGCCGGTCACCGCGACGACCCCGTCGTCGCTGATCGCTACGGCGTTCACGACTGAGGCGAGTACCCCCAGAGTCCAACCGCCCCGGGCGCCGAGGTCGTGACCGGTTCCCACCGGTCCGCCCTCGCCGGCGTCGGTCCAGAAGCCAACTTCCGAGCTCCGCAGCAGCTTGGCGGGAACTATCCCGCCGGCATCGGGGACCTGGCCCGAGCAGGAGGCGATGAGCCATCCGTTCCCGTCGGCGGCGACGCCCTGCACCGGGGTGGCGTGGCCTTCCAGGACCCGTCGGGTCCGTTTCCGCTCGAGGTCCCAGATCCGGAGGGTCCGGTCTTCGCCGCCCGAGATCACCGCCTGGCCATCGTTGGCCACGGCAACTCCGTTGATGGGCCCGAAGTGGCCGGCCAGCACTATCGGCGCCGAGCTTCCGCCATCGGGCCAGACCTTGACGAGCCCATCGCTGCCGCCCGAGACCACCGTGCCGGACCCGGTCAGGGCCACGCTGTGCACCGCGCCGTGGTGGGCTGGCCACCCCCGGATCCCTAACCCGCTCTTGACATCCCACAGCTTGAGCGTGCCATCCGCCCCGCCCGAAACGACCACCGTACCGCCCTGCTCGAGGGCCACCGCGTGCACGCCTCCCTGCCCCGCGGGGATGATATGGCGGCAGAGTGCGCGCCGGGTGGTCCAGATCCGAAGGGTATCATCCTCGCCGCCCGAGACCGCCACCGACCCGTCGAGCGAGAGCCGCACCGCCTGTACCGCGCCCTCGTGCCCGGCCAGCGTGCTCTGGTGGGCCGGGTGCTCGATCCAGGGCGGACGGTCCGTGAGCTCGATCCAGGGATGACTTTTCCAGTCGATGGTCTGCAGCATGGCGCCCGCGGCTCGAACCACCGGCCCGTCGGCGGCATAGTTCCACGCGAAGGGAACCACCTGACCCGGTTCGCGCTCGAAGATGGTGGCATGCGCGGTGAGGAAGCTTCGGAATGCCCGCACCGCCAGCGGAGCTTCCTCCTCGCGAGGCCAGCCGCGCTCGTAGTCGCCGATCAGATCCCAGGTCGCGCCCGCCGCGCACTTCATCTCCGCGAAGCCGAGATCGGTGAGCGTCCCGGCCAACTCGTCACGAGCCTGGCCGGTGGCGGCCGCCAGCTGCTGCCAGGGGAGCTCGGAGGCCTTGCGGCGGTGGGGCTCGCGCAGCTCGGCCCGGAGCCAGTGCGGTTGCCGGGCGAAGTAGCTAGCGAGGGCGCGATGCGCCTCCTGCAGCACGGCGTCACCGACGTGGTCCCGGCGGAAGAGCTCGGCGACCTGGCGGTGATAGAACCCGATCGTGCGAGTCCCGTCGGCCTGGCGCTCGGTGAGGTAGGGCTCGAGGTCGAAGTAGAGGCGGGACCACACCACCACCGGCAGCCGGTTCACCGCAGGGGCGCGTGGGTTCCGGTTGCGGAAATCCTCGAGCACCGACGCATCGTCCGACAGCAGGTCGAGCAGCTCGTCCTCGGTCACCCCGTTCCGCCCGGCCAGGAGCAGCGCAAGCGCCTTGCGGGTTAGGACGGCACCGTGCTGCTTCCTCTCGGCGAGCCGCTCGAACAGGGTGCGCACGATGCCCGGTACCCCGGCGCCGAGTGGGCCCACCCCGTCGAACGAGCGCCAGCGGCGCACCTCGCCGAAGGCGAGCTTGAGGTAGATCGGAAGCGGAGTTTCGGCGAACCGGCGCTCCACCGCCCGTTGCTGGTCATTGGTCAGGGTGCGCCCGTCGGCGGCGAGCCAGCTCCGGAGCAGGCGCTCGCCTTCCGGCGGTTCCATCGCCGGCAGCTCCTGAAACCTGGGGCGGGGCAACCGTTCCCGCAGGCGATCGAGGCTGTCGCCGGTCGCGACCGACACGATCAGCTTGGCGTGCGGCGGGAGCCGGGTCGGCACCCAGTCGAGCTCGGTGACCTCCTCGGGGCTCGCCAGCTGATCGAGCGCGTCGAGGAAAACCCAGAGCGGCCGGCGGGCCTGGGCCAGGCCAAGGCGGCGGGGAAACTCCTGGACCAGGAGCCGGAAGTCGCCGGGGACCACTTCCTCCTGGCGGTAGGCCCGTCCGATCTCCGCGCAAACGCTCGCGAGCAGACCGCCCCCGTCGCCGGAGGCGGGAGTTGCTCCGACGAAGCGGGTTAGGATGATGGCGCGGCCGTGCCGCTCCCGGGCCCGCCGCGCCGCCTCGGCGACGAGGGCGGACTTGCCGCCGCCCCCCTGGCCCCAGACTACCAGGGTTTCGTCGCGGTCGCTCTCGAGGTACGACTGGATCGCCGCCAGATCATCGTCTCGGCCGGTGAAATGAGCCGACCGCTCGGTGCCGAAGGCGGCATGCGCGGTCCGTTCGGCTTCCAGCGCGTCCTCGTCTTCGAGCCGGGCAATCTCCCGGCGGATCACCGCACCCAGGCGGGTTAGGACATCGCGGCAGAGCGTCTCGAGGTGATCGGTCGTGGCGCCGGTTCCGGTCCAGCCCGCCCGGTAGGTCCGCACGTTGCGACGGAGCCGGCGGCGGAGCCGGCGCTTCAGGGCCGCCAGCCGGGCTTCCGCGTCGGGATCGGGTTCCCAGTCGGGCGTGAAGTCGCGGTAGTCCGCTGCCGACGGATCGCGGGGAAGGTCCTCGATGGCCCGGAAGAAGCCGAAGACATGACTCCGGGCGTCCGCCGCCTGCAACGCGCCGGCTTCGATCTCCTGCTCGGTGGCGGACGCCTCGTACTTGAGGCGGGCCTCGGCGGTTAACCCGCAGGCCAGGGCGGCGCGGGCGAGCGTCCGGCGGAGCGGCCGCTCGACTCTCGCTTCCCACGCGGCCTGATCCTCCAGGACTCCCTCGCGCGACCGCAGCACATAGACCGGCGGGTCGGCGTTCTCGTCCCGCCGGTACCAGCCTTCGTCGGGCCGGGCCAGGCCAAGCAGCCGCCGCTCCTCGGGGTCGGTCACCGCCCGGGCGAGGAGTTCGAATTCGGGAGCGGGGATTTCATAGGGCAACGGGCGCCAGCCGTATCGATCGCCCAGGAGCAGGATGAAATTGGGGCGAGGCGTGGTCGCCTGGCAGCGGGCGACCTCCTCGAGGCAGATCGCCAGGGTGCGCTGGTCGAGGCTGGCCTCCTGGTTCACGCCCCAGCGCAGGTCAATCGCCTGAAAGCGGCAACCGTGACGGAGACAGAGCTCGCGCAGCGCAGGGAACACCCGGTCCTGCAGCGCGTTTCGTTCGGCCTTGAGGTCGGCGAAAGTCGAGCTGACGAAGACCCGAAAAGTTCGAGTGGAGCGCGGCATCCCGCCCTCGAAAACCTACCGCCATTTCGCGGCGGTCGCGAAGGGGTCGGCCAGGTCCAGGGTGCGGCCGGTCCACTCGTTCCACACCGCGGTCCAGTCGCTCCGGTACCCCTCCGGATTCCCCTTGCGCCAGAGCCGCTCGACCCACTCCCCCCGGAGCCGAGCCCGTCCGGCCGGCGGTTGGAGGCGGGCATCCGTTCCGGCCTCCGGTCCTGGCTGCCTAACCCGGTGCTCCAGCAGGCCGGTCCGGTCGAGCTGGTTGAAGATCCCGCGCTCGCCGAGCTGGCCGAACCTGAGGTCGGCCTCATAGAGCTCGCTGCGGAGCTGGTTCCGCAGCTGGAGATCCCGGCGGAAGTCCTCGGCGGTCGTCCCCACGTCCCGGAAGAGCGGCGTCAACCGATCGAGCTGGTCCTGGGAAGGGGGAGCGCCGGCCAGGACCGCGGTGAGGAACAGTCTCTCGGGGTCCCCCTGCTGGAGGGAGTAGAGCGCGGTGCGCTCGAGTTCCTTGAGGATGTACCCCGTCCACAGCAGGTTCTCCCAGCTCATCCGGTCCTTCACCCAGCGCTGGTACAGGGCCTGCTTGATCGCCCAGTCCAGCCTGCGGGTTATGGACTCGGCCCGGGTTTCCAGCGCGATCAAGTGCTCCCGCCAAAGGCAGCAGAGATCCCCCGCCCACGCCGGGAGCTGATCCGGGCGGCACGCCTCGACTTCCGCCAGGTAGTGCCACTGGATTTCGCGAGCGCCGAGCTGGCCGCCGCCGTCGAGCCGCAGGCCCTGGGCACAGAAGGTATCGGCGGCGACGGTGCGAATAGCCTGCACCGGGTCGGCCAGCCGCACCGCGTCGCCCGGCCGGCGTCCGGCGTCGATCGCTGCGAGAATCAGCGCGGTCGTACCGAGCTTGAGCACCGTGGCGGTCTCGGAGCAGAGGCTCTCCCCGCAGATCACGTGCAGCCGGTACCAGCCGGGGCCGGCCAAGGGCTCGTCGCGGGTGTGGAAGATCCCGCGTTCGCCGGTCGAATCGTGCGCGGTCGCGTTGGGGAGAAGCCAGGCGCGCGGCGAGAGGGTGAATTCGGGACCGGGCACCATCGGGTTGAACCCGCCGGCGCCGGCGTAGAGGATCCGGGTGACGAAATGCGGGATCAACTGGGAGGGAAGCTCCAGCGGGGGGCGGGAATGGAGATAGGACTCGTGACAGCCCCAGGTGGCGCCATCGCGGCCGTAGTCCACGTTGGCGCGGAAGACCATGAGCTCGCGAAGCTCGGGATGGGCCGTCCTAACCCGCTCGGCGAGCTCGAGCAGGATCGCGTCACCGGCCCGGGCGTACCGGGCCGCCTCCCAGGGATCGCCGCACTCCGGCGTCGCGTATTCCGGGTGACAGCCGCGGTCCGCGTAGAACCGGGCCCCGTTGGCGAGGAAGATTCCGCCGCCGTTGTCCGGCAGATGGGGAAAGCTCTGCCGGGCGGCTTCCAGCAGCCAGCCGACCAGCTGGCCCCGCTCGGCCGACGTGCCGTTCGCCAGCAGGCCGGTGATGGCGTACTCGGTCTCCATCCCCATGAGGGTCCGCACGGCGCCCTACTGGCCTCCCTTCTGGCGGTTGGCGCGGAGAAACGCTTCGCTGTCGCCGGAGAGGGCGCGGCGGATCGCTTCGTCGCCCGCGGCCAGCAGGTCGTCCCCGGCGCGGTGCAGCTCGCCCAGGTGCCCGCTCGGTGGCGGGACCGGGGCGGGACCGGCTCCTCCGGTCTGGTCGTGGTGTTGCCGTTCATGCAGGTTCATGAGTTCCTCCGATGTCTTGGGTGACTGACGGCCGGGCCGCCAGGGCTCGACAGCCGGACGGGTGGACGGCTTGGCGGCTGGACGGATTGGCAGCCGGCTGGCTCGGGGGCTCGGCGCCCAAGGCGGCCAGGATCTCGTCCAACGACATGGTTCCGGTGCCGACCCGCTGCTCCCACTCCGTGCGGGTTAGGCTATGCGGGTTAGGCATGGAGACCCGCCGCCGTCCGGTACCGTCCAGCCGGACCTGGAGCTCCCCCCAGTCCACCTGCTCGACCGCCTCCGGCCCGGCGGCCCGCAGGAGCATCGCCCGGGCAAACGCCCGAGTGTCTTCCGGCGGCGTCTCGGTGAAATGTCGGATCCGCTCCTCGGGAATCACAGGCTCGAGCAGGCCGGCCCGCGCCCACGCCCAGAACAGGCCCTCCGTGGGATCGAGGCTGCCGTAGAGCTGATCGAGGTAGCGGAGCTCGGGCGCCGACCAGTCGAGACCGTGCTGCGCCCGGGTGCGCTCGAGCATGGCGAGCTTGAGTACCCAGTCGAGCCTGCGGGTTAGGCTCGGCCAATCGCTTCGGGCGAGGCGGTCCAGGGTGTCCTCCCAGAGATCCAGAATCTCGCCGGCGCGGGGAACCCACTCCGCGAACCCAGTCCCCCGAGCCGCGAAGGCCCGCGCTTCGGCCAGCAAGAGACGCTGGTGCTCCACCGCGGTCACCCGCTTCCCGGTGACGAGCCGGGCCCGCACCGTGAGGGAGGGATCATGGCTCCAGCCATGGAGCGCGGCGAGGGGTTCCTCCAGCGCGAGCCTGGACTTGACCCGTTCGGCTTCGATCATGCCGAGGACGAGCTGGGTCACGCCCACCCGGAGCAGGCAGGCGGCCGGGGCGAGGGTGCTGTCGAACGAGATCAGATGGAGCCGAGCCTGCTCGCTGTGCGGCTCATCGCGGCTGTTGACCAGGGGACGGAAGTACGTGGTCTGCGGGCCGAGCAGCGTCTCGATGAAGTCGGCCCGTTGGGAAAGCTGATAGGCCGCCGGTGGGGCGTCGTTCTCGCTTCCGACCTTGCCCTGGCCGGTGAACACGATACTCGACGCCTGGTACGACGCCAGGTAGGCGAGATAGTGCAGCCGGCGCTGCATGATGCTCTCCCAGGCTCGCCGGCTGAGCAGCAGGTTCAGGTGGCCGCCGTAGGAATTCCCGCGGCCGTCGCTGTTGTTGACCAGTGCGGCGATCCGGCGATCCGGCGGGCGATCGGCGTTGGCCCGGGCCAGCGCCGCTTGTGCCAGCCGCAGCATCGCATGCCAGGCGGCCACGTGATCGAAAGCGCTCACCACCTCGGGCAGGCAGAGCTCGAGGTGATCGAGGTCGATGTACGCCGAGCCGCCGTTGGCCGGGAGGAAGATCCGGCCGGAGTCCTGAGGATTCTCCCATAACCCGCGATCCCGGTCCCGGCCGGCACGCCACAGCGGCGGGGCAAAGTGCCGCCAGCCGGGAGCCGCGCTTGCGGGTACCCCTCCCGTCACCTCAGCGAACCCGCGAAGCAGCACCCGCGCCGCTTCCGGGCCGGTGCCGCCGAATCGCTCGACTCCGGCGACGAAGTTGCCGAGCTCGAGGTCCCCGCCGCACACCTTGGGCAGCATCGGAGCGGTTCGCCGCCGGGTCATGCGACCCTCAACAGCCGGTGCTCCCGGCGCGGGCCCTGCGGCCGAGTCGGCTCGACCTTCACGACATCCACGTCCTGGGGCAGATCGAGGAGGTACGACCGGCAGTTTCGCGGCGTGAGCCCGCGAACGAGCGAGGCGAACTCCCGGTCGATCGCCTCGAGCAGATCGGGCAGACGTATCCCGCTCTCGCCGGTTTCCGATTCGCGGAGGCAGGCCTGCTCGACCGCGGCCTGGCAGATCTTGGCGATGGCGGCTCCGCTGGTGAGGTCGCGGGCCAGTACCGCGCGGCGCTTCCCGTCCCGGAGCATGACCGCGGCGAGGTCACCTAACCCGTGCGGCGCGTAAATCCGGGATACCGCGAGATCGAGCAGGGCGGTGTGATCGGTCCCGGCGGCCACCGGCAGATCGTCGGGCAGGTGTTTGGCGAAGATCGCGCGGGCCGCGCTCCGATTGGGGCGGGGGATCTCCAGCACCAGATCGCCCAGCCGCCCCGGCCGGAGCAGCGCGGGGTCGAGCGCGTCGCGGCGATTGGTCGCGGCGATCACCAGCACGTTGCCCCGCGACTCGAGGCCGTCGAGCTCGGCCATGAAAGCGGTGAGCACCCGGTCATCCACCCGGTGACCCCAGTCGCCGCGGGCACCGCCCACCGCGTCCACTTCGTCGAAGAACATCACGACCGGTACTTCGGGCTCCCGCACGCCGGCCTCCCGTGCCGCGCGGAAGGCTTCGCGATAATTCGCTTCGCTCTGTCCGTACCACATGCTGTGGAGCCCGGACGGCTTCACGTTCATGAATCGCGCGCGACCGCTCGCCGACAGACCGGCCATCCAGTTGGCGAGGGCGCGCGCCAGCATGGTCTTGCCGGTGCCGGGGGGGCCTACCAGCAGGACGGAACCCTTCCGGCGTAAGCGATACTTGCGCGCCGTCGCGGCATGCTCGAAGTGCAGCCGGATGACCCGCTGAAGCTGCGCGATCTGGGCATCGAGCCCGCCGATGGCGTCGAACGAGTCGGGTGGGGTGTCCTCCAGGAAGAAGTGCTGGCCCTGCGAGCGGGGCAGCCGCTCGAACGCGAGGCCCAGGCCGCGGCTCCAGCGGAGCAGATCGCCGGCATGCAGATCGGTTCCCCGGAGCGGCGGGGCGGCGCGCACGACCACTTCTTCGTCGCGGGCACGCAGGATCATCCGGTCGAGGCCGATCCACCGGTCGAAGGCCGCCGTGTCGCCCACCGCCACGAATGATTCGGGAGAGACGGCAACCACCACGTTGAGCTCCGGGCCCAGCAGCACCTCGTCCCCGGCCTCGAGGCCATCGAGCTCAACTGCGTCCGCCACCGGCACGACCCGCGGCACTCCGCCGCCCCCCATCGCGACGACCGCGTTGGGCCCCCGCGGGGTGGGTGCAGGGCCCAGGAAGATTGCGGTGTGCCAGGGTGGAGCGGTGAGCTTCTCATGCACGCGCACGAGCTCGTCCATCCGCGCGCGGGCGTCTTCCACCCCTTTCCAGAGCCGCTCCGACTCCGCCAGAAAGAAGGCATCGAGCTCCCGCGAGGTATCGCGTGAGCTCGCCCGGAGCTCGGCGGCCAGGGCAAGCTTCTGGTCGAGCGGCAAGGCTCGCTCGCCCCGCTCGACCAGGCGCCGGAAGAGGTCGGCGTGATTATCCGGCCGCGGCATGGGTTTCCTCCCGCTCGAGTTGGCGGTGAAAGTCGCGGGCCTCGATCACGCCCCGATTCCATCCGAACAGGGACCAGGTCGGCCCCCCTTCGACGTCGTTCACGACCAGGGCCACGCTGAAGGCCCGCGGGAAGACCGTGCGGTGCAGCAGCCGGTCGTCTTCGCTCAGAAATCCGCGGCCTAACACGCAGACCTTCCGCTTTTCGGGGGGGCATTCCTTGCACCATTCCCGCACCGGATGCGAGTGCCACCAGCCGAGCATGATCTCCTCCCGGCCCCGCAGGGTCAGCGCGGCCTGCACGTCGGTCCAGGTAGCCGGGGTGAAGGTCAGCTTGGCGCGGGTGGCTTCGGTATGGCGCGCGGGGATCTGGGCGGTAACGTGGACGAACAGCCGGGCGGCGTCCCCATCCCGGCACAGGTGTCCGATCAGGATGCCTCCGGTCTCGCGCGCGGCCTGCTCGGCCAGGGTGAGCTCGGCCGTTTCCGCCAACACCCGCTCGGGAATCAGCACGGGCATCGTCTCGCCGGCGGCCGGGGACGCTCCTGCGTCGCCCAAGGATCCTGGCCTAACCCGGATTCGAGGGGGGGCCGGCCGGCCCAGGCGGGGGGCATCCGCGAGGGTCGTTTCGGGCTGCTCGGCGAAGGCGAGCAGGAGGCATCGAACCAGATCGCCCTTCTCGAGCACGCCTTCGGCGACCAGGCGCTTGGTGACGTCTCGGGCCAGCTCGCCGAAGTAGCCCGAGGCAAAGACCTCCGGCAGCGCGCCATTCGGGGGACCCGCGTCGAATCCACCCAGAAACGGCTGCCCGCGATCCGGATCCCACCGCGGACGAACGGCGCACTCGAGGAGGAATGCCTCCTCCGGCGGCTGTCCGCGCTCGAGCGCCTTCAGGCGGACCCATTCCCGCGCGGGCTCCCAATCGGGCTGTACCGGGACCTGGCGCACTTCGGTGCCGTCATCGCGGATGACCTGGAGCGCGTAGGAGTAGCGCATCAGCGGCCGGCGTCGATGTTGGGCTGCAGCACGACCTGATCACCCGCTTGGAGCACATCGCCGGCCCGCTCAGCGGCGTGGAGGTGCCGGCCTTCGCGGTCCAGCCGCGCGTGATAGGTGAGTGGCCGGCCTTCGGCGTCTTCGCGTTTGAGGTCGAGCTCCGCCAGGAACTGCTCGACCAGTTCGCCGATGGTGGAGCCTTCGGCCACTTCGTCCACCGTCATCCGCTTTTGTCCCGAGACATCGCTCACTTCCAGCAATCCCAGCATGACTTCACTCCTTGATGGTGTGCGCCAGGTAGGTCCCGGCGAGGGGTTCATGGGCAAGCGCCCGGACTTCGCGCATGCCGAGCCGGCACGCGAGGGAAAGCGCATGGAGTGCCAGGTCGAGCTCGAGCCCGCTCGCCGGCGGCTCGTCCGGCAGCGCGGCTTCGAGACGCACGGCCGGCTCGCCTTCGGTGTCGCTCACGCCCGCGCGGACCAGATCGGTGCGAGCCGTCAGGGCGAGCAGAAAACGCGCAATGGCGCGCCGGGCCCGGGGCGGCAGCTCGCCGGCGCGGAGCACTTCGATCGACACCACCGGCCCTGCCCTGCGCGGCTCGATGAAGGCCTGGTTCACCACCCCCGGCGCGTCGAGCTCGACCCCGATCCGGTGCTCCTCGCGGCGGGTTAGGCGCCAGCCGTGCTCCTCGGCGAGCGCTGCCCAGGACACGGGAGGCTCAGTGGCTCGGCGGCTTGGCGGCTCGGCACTCGGCACTCGGCGCTCGGGGCTCGGGGCTCGGCGGTCCGGTGACTTGCCGGCTCGGACTGCGGCCGCGGCGATCACCGATTCGCAGGCGGCGGCGACTCGTTGAGTCGCGATCTCCGGCTCGATGACCGCCACGTCGGCGTGGATTGCTGCGCCCTGCGCCGCCGGCCAGGCAAACCGGGCCGGGCCGATCAGCGCGGCGTTCTCCCGGAGCAGGGTCCAGGGGAGATCGGGATCGCCGCCGGTACGCAGCGCCGCCCGGATCGCGAGCCATTCGCCCTCCCACGAGGCGGAGGCGGGGAGCCGGCGGCCGTTCACGAGCTCGAACGACCAGCGGCATGGTCCGATCGGCTTAACCCGCTCGGCGCAGTGGTCCAGCCCGTGAATGATCGCCGCTTCGAAGGGGGGCCTCATTGGGCCTCCGCGATCAGGCTGGTCTCCGGGCGCCGCCACTTGAGCGGGCGCCGATCGACCGGGAACCGGTGCTGGTTCGCGCGCGCCCAGAGGCAGGCCGCCGGATTGAGCGCGTCATCCTCCCGCATCGTCACCTTCTGGTAGGTGATGATCTCGAAGCACTGGTACAGCAGATCCACCAGCCAGGTACCCGGAGCGAGCCGGCCCACGCAGATCATCGGCATCCGGTCGCTGATGTTGGGATGAAAGACTCGCCGGGGGCCGAGCCAGGTCAGCACTTCCCACGGGACCGCCCGGCGGAGGTAGTCCGACGGGAACCAGATCCCGACCTCGAACCGGTCCGCTTCGGTGACCCGGCCGTTGGGCGCCCGCACCAGGCCGGTGCACCCGAAGCGGGCGAGGTACCGGCTGGGCGGCATGCCGTCGAGCGGGACGAGCTCGAGCAGGTCGCTGGCCTCGGCGAGGGCCATGCCCTCTTCGAACTGCCGGGTTAGGAAGGCCTCATAGATCGGGTCGCGAGTCGTCACGGGGTCACCTCGAAATGCCGCTCGGACCGACCGCTGGTAACCGTGATCAGATCGCCGGGCCGGAGGCCGATGGCGGAGACCGGCCGCCGCAGCTCGGTGCGGGTTAGGGAGCACAGGTCCACGCGCTCGAGCAAGCCGAATCCGTTCAGGCCGGTCCGGCCGCCGCACCGGCGGCAGCGAAGGTCACCAGCCCCGAGCCGGCCCAGCAGCCGCAACACCGGCTTTGGCGACCCGCACTGTTCACACGACAGCCGGCGGACAATCCGCTGCCCTTCCACCGAGATTGCCAAGCCGCCGAGCGCCGAGTGCCGAGCGCCGAGCGACGAGCCGTCTGTCGCCAGTTCCCGGCCCAGCATCTCAGCGGCGGTGCCGATCGGCGTATTGGGGTCGAGCCGCACCGGGTCAATCGTCCAGGAGTCATGATCCGCCATCCGGCAGTCGGGGTTCCGGTTCGCCGCCGTCACATAGTGCCGCTGATGCGCCGCATCGATCACCCACTCGGCGCCGGGGGCGAGCGCACCGTCCTCGCCGCGCAAGAGTTTTCCCGCTTCCAGAGCGAGCAGGGAGGCGGCCAGCGCGCCGAGGGCGGCCGGGGCCGCCGTCGGTGCCGAGACCGTGTGCGCCTCGCAGGGATAGCTCTGCTCCAGGGCGGCGTAGTCGGCCGCGTCCCAGCGGCACTCCAGGCAGGAGCCGCGGCCGGGCCGGAAGGAGGTAACCCGCGCAAGCGACCCGTCGGCCAGCACGCCGCCGTCGAGCCACGGCACTCCCAACCGCCAGGCCGCCTGGTTAACCCGCTGCCGGGCGCGCCGGCTGTCCAGTCCGGCCAGGATCAGGTCGCCGCGGAGCTGGCCGGTCGGCAGGGTCTCCACGTCCGCCGCGATCGCGGTCACCCGAAGGCCCAGCCTGATCGCGCGAGCCCGGCGGGCCGCTGCCTTTGCCTTGGCGCGGCCCGTTTCGCCGCGGGTTAGGTCCTGGTTCGGGAGATTGCGCTCCTCGTAGCGGTCGCGATCGATGAGCGTCAGGCGGGCGACCTCCGGCATGCGAGCAAGCAGGGGGACCAGGTGCGAGCCGATGTTCCCGCCGGCCCCGACGACCACCACGTGTGCACCGCCAGGGCTGGTCACAGCTCCTCCGGGGTCCACTGGTAGCCGGTGTCCAGCGCGGTGGGCTGGCGGCACAGGGCACAGTGCTCGGCGTAGGTCCAGCAGGGCAGCTCGTCCGAGGCGTGATGCCAGACCTCGCAGGCCGGGCAGCGCACCGCGAGCGCGCCCGGCTCGATCGCCTGGCGGCAGCGGGGGCAGGCAACCTGGCCAGCTTCGGGGGGCAGCGGCTCGACCCGGGCCAACCGCTCGGTGGAGAAAAAGAGGGTGCCGAGCCGCGGCAGGCGGATCTCGTCACGATCGATCAGCGTCCTGAGCCCGGTGACGAGGGGAAGACCGTTCACCCGGATCTGGTGCTCTTCGCCGGCCACCAGATGCCAGTCGGCTCGACCCGCCGCGCCCGACTTGACCAGCACCCCGCGGCCCGGCTCCCGGGGCGGGAGCTCGGTCAGCGACAACTCATCCCGATCCAGCGGGATGATGACCCAGTCGGGGGATTGTTCGAGCCAGAGATGGGCCATTGGTTAGGCTATCGGCTATTGGCTATTGGCATTCGGTGCTCGGCACTCGGCACTCGGCGCCCGGTTCACTGTTCACTTTCACCGTTCACGATTCACGGTGCACTTCTCACTTCTCACTTCTCACCATCGCACCTTATTGCCAATGCCATGCCAACGCAAGATGCGGGAATGGCAGTGCGGGTTAGGTGAAAACCTGCCGTCGAGTTGGATGAGTTGGAGAAGAAAAGACCGGTGAGTTTGACGAGTTGCTTCAGCCCGCCGCGGCGTCGAGCAGGGTCTGGACTTCCCGGAAGATAGTGGTGAGGGCGAATCCGAAGTCCGGCTCCAGATCTTCCCGGCCGCGCAGTGACATCGGGGCGGGCTCCGCCCGGAGGGTCGCCACCAGCGCCTTGAGCCGGTCTTTCACCCGGCGCACCGCTCCAAAGGCCGCCTCGCCGTGGAACAGCAGGGGCCGCAGGCAGAGGAGCTCGAGCTCGCTCACCCGCTGCTCCAGGGTGGATGGGAGGGAGGCCGCGTCGGCGCCTTCGGGCTCTCGCCCTCCCCGCAGCGGACGGAGCGCTACTTGAGCGGCCCGGAGCACCTCGTCGGCTCGGCGGAGATGGCGGAGACACTCCACCCGGTGCAGCTCGAGCTCTCCGGCAACCGGGGGCCGGGTTCTCGCAGCTCCGGCCTGTCCCTCGAGCTCGAACACCGCCTGGAGATGGCGCGCGGTCAACTGCTCCGAGCCGAACAACCCGAACAGGCTCGACAGCACCATTCGGAGCTCCCGCGCGTTGCCGGGCCAGCGATACCGGGAAAGCTCCGCTATCAGGTCCGGCGGTAGCTTGGCCGCGGCGTCGCGGGTTATGCTGCGCCAGAGGTGCGCGGCGAGCAGCGGGATGTCGGCCGGATGGTCGCGCAGCGCCGGCGTGCGGATCATGAACGCCCGCAGCCGGTAGTAGAGATCTTCCCGGAAATCGCCCCCCTGCATCATCGCGAACAGATCGCGATTGGTGGCCGCGACGACCCGCGCATCCACCTTGATCTCCCGCTCCGCGCCGACCGGGCGGATTTCCCCGTGCTCGAGCGCGCGCAGGATCTTGACCTGGTGATCAAGGGAGAGATCGGCGATCTCGTCCAGGAAGAGGGTTCCCCCATCGGCTCGCTGCCAGAGGCCCACTTTGCGCGCGGTGGCAGTCGAGTGGGCGCCTTTCTCATAGCCGAACAGTTCCGACTCGAGCAGCTCGCGCGGGATCGCACCGCAGTTCACCGCGGTGAAGGTCTGGAGCCGGCGCGAGCTCTGGTCGTGAATCAGCCGCGCAACGACTTCCTTGCCGGTGCCGGTATCGCCCAGGAGGAGCACGGGCTCATCCTGGCGCGCGGCTCGGAGCAGGAGCTGCAGCACCAGGCTAGCCTCGGGCGAATCGCCGATGAACCGCTCGCGGACGGTCTCGGGGACGGGCAGCTCCGGGAGCAGGGAGAAGAGGTCGGTGCTCGGCCGCTCGGCGGCTGGACGCATGGACGGCTGGACGGCTGGGCGGCTGGGCGGCTCCGCACTCGGCACTCGGCGCTCGGCGCTCGGTGCTCGGCGCTCGGTGGATGTAAGGGGAACGGCACGGGCCCACAGTTCACCGAACGCGGCCTCGGCCACTCCGACGAGAAACACGTTCCCGTCCCGTTGCGCGATTGCGTGGGCCAGCAGGGTCCTGATGCTCCTGAGCAACTGGCCGGGCGAGGTGTGACCGCCGCGAACGAAGGGGATGCGGCGTTGGCCAAGGAGCATGGGTCCCAGTGGCTTGGCCGGGTGCTTGCGGCCGCGATCGACGATCAGGTCGCGGCATCCATCGAGCTGCGCCGCATCATCTTCCCGAAGGACGAACGCGATCGGCGTAGTTGCTTTCGCGGTCGCGAGTGCAGCGGCCAGGTCGGGTCCGAGCTCACAACGCTCGGGACTTTGCTGAGCCAGGTTCGCACTGATCCGAATGGCGCGAAGGGACATGAGGTACTCCCGTCAGGGAGAATCTGGTTCTCCTGTCAGGCGGGCGCCAGGGTAAGGCAGGTTTACCGGCCCGGCATGGATTGTCGTGGCTGCTTAGCTGCGGTGACTTCCGCAGTAGCATGGCGACTCCATGCACGGGCCACGGCGTGCCAGTCACCGTGGATGGTGAACGAGTTGAGCCTCAGGTGAGCAGCGCAGTTCGGGCATGCCAGCTCGCTACCCGCACGATCCGCAGGCGCTTCAGACCAAACCCGGCAGAGAGGGCAGCCGAAGTGAATCAAATCCCCTTTCTCGCCGTTTGTCCCCTCTTGCCGCCATCCAGTTACGCACCAAGATCCCACGGTTACGTTCTCGAGCCGCAATAAGTGCATTCCAAGCGGGGTTCCGACGACGAGCCTGTCTTGAGAAATCGTATCCACCTTCCGGGCCCAGTTCCAATCAGAGGGAATTCTTCCAGGGTAATACTCGCACAGTTCCGCGCCGCTTTCAGCGTTCCAGGCTTTCACAACACTATCCCGGGAAGCCGAGATGATCCGTGCGCCGTCGGGAGAGACTGTCACGGTGTCCACTCGGTCCCGGTGCCCGATGAGCGAGATGCGCTCCCGGCCGTACGCTCGAGTCAAAAACCGCGTCAAACGGTTGCCACTAACCCGGAAATACCTCCAGTGCCCTCCGGTAATCCTCCTGTAACTCGTATACCCCGCCGTACACCTTCCGCACCTGGTCGCCCGATCCCTCTTCCGTCACGGCGACGTGGGTGCACTTCGCTTCGAGGAACTCGAAGTCGGTGAGGGTTTGGTAGAGCTCCTCCCACAGGTCGCCCGCATAGGTCTGCTGGTAGGGGAGCTCCGAGAGCTTCCGCACGTTCGGTGTCTTCTGCTCGCCGAGGAACAGTTCCCTCTTTGTGAAGTACTCGGCCAGCGCCCGGTGCCTTCCAGGATTCAAGTACCGTTCCCGCGCCACCGCCTCGAGCTGCCGGTGATAGAACGCAAAGAGATTGGTTCCGTCGGCCTTTCGCAGCGTGAGGTACGGCTCGAGATCGAAGTAGAGCCGGGACCAGATGACCGGCGGCAGTTTCTCCTCCGGCGGCCGGTGGTACTTCCTGATCTCGCCGAGCAGCGCACCGTCGACGGTCGAAGAGCTGATGAATGAGACTCGGGATGTCCGGCGCCAGCCTGGTGGTGCTTTCGGGATCGTAGGCCCGCCAGCGTCGCGCCTCCTCGAACGCCAGCTTGAGATAGAGCGGGCGCCGGGAGGGACGGCCGGCGTTGTAGCAATCGAGCAGGTAGCGCTACTGACCCGTGGAGTCGGCGTAGCTCTCAGCCCGGCCCTGCAGAGTCCGACGGGCATCATCGAACCAGTGGCGAAGCAGTTGGTCCGCCTCCTCGACCGGCATCTCGTCGAGCGAAAACCGATTCTCCTCGGCAAGGCGTCGTTTGAGCACCGCCTCGGTGTCGCCGGGTTCGGTTGAGGTCGACACCACCAGCCGTACCCAGGCGGGCAGCTCCATTGGGAGCCAGACGAGGTTCCGGGCGTTGTCCGCGTCGGTCAACTGATCGAGCGCGTCGAGGAAGATGATCAGCGGCCTGGAAGGTTGCTTTTCCGATGCGAGCCTCAGGCGCTTGGGGAATTCCTGCACCAGCTCGCGGTAGTCGCTGGGCGTGCCCTCCTCCAGGCCATACTCCTTCGCGATCTGGCGGCAGAGCTTGTCGAGCAGGTCGCGCACCACGGCTGAGCCCGGCGTCCAGCCGATGAAGCGGGAGATCACCAGCGCGTTAGGGTGGGCCTTCCGGGTCTCTTCGACTGCCTGGGCCATGACGGATGACTTGCCCGAGCCTGGCTCGCCGACGAGGGCGAGCGGCTGGATGCGGCCTTCCGGGGCATCGTTCGCGATGTTGGCCAGGTAGTCGCTGATCCGCCGGAGCGAAGCCGCCCGCCCAACGAAGATTGACCGGGTTGGGTCCCGTTTCGAGTGGAGCTGCTCCGCTGCGAACCGCTCATGGGTGGCGATTTCCTCGTCCAGATCGGTGCGCCGTTCCCGTTCCTTTTCCTCTTGAGCCTTCTGGATCTGCCGCAGGATCACGTCGCTCAGGGCCTGCTGTACATCCCGGCAGAGCTCGGCGAGATGGTTGGTGGTGATCGGGGGACGCTGCTCGTGAAAGACCGCCCGGCGCAGTTTGCGCTCGACCTCCACCCGCTCGTCCGGATCGAGGGCTTCGAACTGCGGACTAAGATGGAACAAGGAATCAGGCCCGGGCTGGTACCACTCCGTCACGAAGGTCCCGAGGTGTTCCAGTTTCGTTGCAGTTTGATTCTCGTTGCGCGCGCGGGCTGCCTCAATGTGCTTGGCCAGCTCGCCGTGCAGCACCGTCCAGTCTTCTTGGGTGAGCTGGTCCGGTAGCGAAAGCCACTGGGCCTGATACTCGCGGAAGTTGGCCTCCGGCAGCTTCTGTCTGAGCTGTCCCGCGGTTCCCTTGAGCCGTTCCAGGTAGCGGTCCGATTCGGAATCCACGCTGAGCCGGCCCGGTCGGTCGCGATCGGGTATCAGGTCACGATATCCCTCCGCCGTTGCGTCATTGGGGAGATCCTCGATGGTGCGGAAGAAGCAGAACACGTGCTCGGATGCGTCGGAGACCGCGAGCGCGCCGTTCTGGATTTCGCGCTCGGTTGCCGACATCTCGTACTTCAGCCTTTCCTCCTCGGCCCGGTCCGGATCGCGCAGCTGAGAGAACATGAAGCCGCCGGGGATGTCGACCAGCCAGCGCGGGGCATGCGCTTCGACGGCGGCATCGGCGAGGACCTCGCGGAGCCTGGTCTCGGTCTCCAGCCACTCCTCGGCCTCTTCTTCCGGCGTCTGTCCCTCCCGGAGTACCCTCGGCTTGAGGCGGTACTCCGGCGGGACGTTGTCATCGCGCAAATACCAGGAATCCAGCAGGTAACTGCTCACGGCTGCGGTCACGACCTCACCGGGATCCAAGGTGTTGAACACCCCGTACAACTCTGTGAACTCCTCGGCAGGGATTACCGGTGGGAGCGGGCGCCAGCCGTAGCGCTCGCCCAGGAGGATCAGGAAGTTGGGCCGAGGGGTGATGTCCTGGCAGCGCTTGACCTCGTCCAGGCAGATCCGCATGGTCTGCTGGTCGAGGGCGGCCTCTTCCCGCACCCCCCAGCGAAGGTCGATTGCCTGGAACCGGGCCTGGTGCTCCTCGCAGAGCTGCTTCAGGGCGGGGAAGACGGTGCGGTGCAGCGCGTTCCGCTCCTCCACGAGGTCGGTGAAGGTGGAGCTGACGAAGATGCGAAACGTCGGAGTTGCCTGGGGCATGGGATTCTCCCGCGAGTTCCCCGCGGGCCGGAGTTCATTCAGCCATCGACCATACTGCCGCTGAGCCGGACTGTCGAGAGGGGAGGCGGTCTTGGTTGACGGGGCCGGAATCGGGGCGTAGTCTCTCCACCATTCACCGAGGCCGGGAGGACCCCATGGCCGATCAAGTTCGCAAAGTCAGCTATTGCTACGTGAAAGTGCCCCATCGGGCAGGCCGCGGTGCCGCGGTGCTCGGCGCCCTGGCCGACGCCGGCATCAATCTGCGGGCCCACAGCGGGTTCCCGGCCGGGGGCGGGCAGGCCCAGCTCGACTTCATCGCCGATAACCCGGCGGCGGTCAAACGGGTGGCGAGGCGGCACGGCCTCCGCACCAGCGCGACCAAGCGGTGCTTCCTGATCCAGGGCGACGACCGGGTTGGCGCGGTGCACCGCCACCTCGCGAAGCTGGCCAAGGCCGGGATCAACGTCACCGCCGCTCAAGGGGTGACGGCCGGAAAGGGCCGCTACGGGATGATGCTCTGGGTCAAGCCCCGCGACTACGCCCGCGCGGCGCGGGTGCTGGGCGCCCGCTAAGTCCAGCGCTTCCATTCCCCCAGACGGACCCCGGCGAGCCACGCCGGCTCGAGCCACTCCACCCGGGTGGCCCCGGGTCCGCCCCACTCGACCATCACGATCCCCCGTCGCTTGACCGGCCCGGCGCCCCGCTGCTCATATCCGCAGCCGGTGAGCCCGAACACCCGGGTCCGCCCGACCTGCCACTCGCCCGCTCGGTCATAGTGCCCGAAGAAGGCGAGTTGAGGTTGCATCGCCTCGAGCAGCAGCGTGAGCGCGGCGCTTCCGCCGAGGTCGTGACGAAAACCGCCGCCGGCGGCGCTGGGACGTTCGTGGCTGATCAACAGATCGGCCGCACCCGCCCCTGGTTCGGCGAGCTCCAGCGCATGGGCCTCGACCAGGTGGACCCGCGGGTGAACCAGCTTCTTGCGGGACCGGCCCTCGACTCCGGACACGCCCGCCACTCGGAGAGTCTCGCCCTCGTGATCGAACCGCCAGATCCGGCCCGACTTGAGCGCGAGGATGCGGCCGTCTTGGGAGACCGGAGAGACGGTGGCATTCCCGCCCGCCGCGGCCTCACAGCGGTCCAGCAGCTCGAAGTCCTCGTGATTGCCGGGGATGAACACCAACGGCGGGCGGGGATCGAGCAGCGTCGCGGGCGGGTTAGGC
>JBQTHV010000024.1:0-4608 GCA_052389555.1 Gemmatimonadales bacterium
GCGGGGCCTGGCCGCTCCCCCGCGTTGCTTTCGGCTTCGGGGGCGCGGGCGGGCAGGACACCTCGGTGGGCCCTGCGCTCGACCTGGTGGTCGTCCGGAGGGGACACTTCCCCGGCTCGCGCGCCGGCTTCCAGGCCGTCCAGCGCGCGCTGCCCCTCATCGTCGAGGCGGTCAGTGCGGCGGTGCCGGATTGGACGCCATACATTCCGCCTCGCGGGTTATGGACCCGCCGCACCCCGGCCGAAGTTGGCCTCAGTCCGGCGTGGGTGGACTCCGCGATCGCTTTTGCGAAGGGCAATGAAAGCACCGAACCACGCGATCTGCTCGCCGCCCACCGGCAGAGCACGTTCGGACGCGAGCCGATGCCCGAACCGCTCGGGCCGTTCACGCCGCGCGGCGATCTCACCGGAATCATCCTGCGGCATGGCTACCTGGTCGCCGAATGGGGCGAACCCGAGCGGGTCGACGTGACCTTCAGCGTGACCAAGAGCTTTCTCTCGAGTACCGCGGGCCTGGCGTGGGACCAGCAGCTCATCCCCGACCTCCACGCGAAGCTAAAGGACCTGGTCCAGACCGGCGAGTTCGATTCGCCCCATAACGCGAAGATCACCTGGGATCATTTGCTCCGGCAGACCAGCGACTGGGAAGGCACCCCTGTGGGACAAACCCGACTGGTCCGACCGGCCCCCCGCGAATGTCCCGATCGAGGAGTACCGGCAGCGCCCTCGGAACGAGCCGGGAACGGCCTACAAGTACAATGACGTGCGGGTTAATGCGCTGGCGCTGGCGCTCCTCCGGGTCTGGAAGCGGCCGCTCCCGGACGTGCTCCGGGAATACCTCATGGACCCGATCGGCGCGAGCGACTCGTGGGAGTGGCACGGGTACCGGAATTCCACGGTGGAGATCGACGGGAAACCCATGAGGTCGGTCAGTGGGGGCGCCCACTGGGGTGGCGGGTTATGGATCAGCGCGCGCGACCAGGCTCGATTCGGGCTCTTGACGCTCCGCCGGGGCCGCTGGGGCGATCGCCAGGTGTTATCGGAGGCGTGGATCGCGCAGGCGGTCACTCCGACGGGTCCTCAGCCGACCTATGGGTTCATGAACTACTTCCTCAACACCGGCCGGCGACAATGGCCGAGCGCGCCGGAGAGCACTTTTTGCCACCGGGGCAGCGGCACCAACGCGATTTGTGTGCTCCCCGACTATGACCTGGTCGTGGTGCTCCGGTGGATTCGGGGGAGCGCGGTGGATGGGGTGCTCAAGCGGCTGATCACCGCGGTTCAGGCGCCTTAGCAAGCGGATCGCCCGGCACCAGCAACAATCTGCATAGGGGGAAGGCCCGCCCATCGGTGTCTCCTGGTTGAACGCGCCGAGCGAATCCCTGCCCCGCAGGACCTCGGCGCCCAAACCAGGAGACTTGTATGTCGCGCACCTCGATTAATTCCCTCGCTCTCCTCGCGGCGGGACTGTTCGCTGCCGCCTGCCAGGAATCGGCGACCACAGCCCCGGCCGACTCGAGCTTGGACTTGCAGGCTGCCATCGCGCAAGCGGCCGGCGATGCGGCCCGAAACGGCGATCCCGACCGCGCCGAGACCTTGCGGCACGGAGCCAGGGCACTCCGATGGGGCATCCGGCCCAGCGAGATCCAAGTCAAGATCCAGAACGAAACCTTCACGTATCAGGCCATCGTCGTCGGCGTGGTGCGGCGAAGAGACCCCGGCGAGCCGGTGCTGGTCCGCTCGCTGGTAGCCTGGACCGGCCAGCCTCCCACCGCCCTGCTTCAGGTCGTTTCGCGGAGCGACCATGGCCTCTTCGGACATCCGGGGAACGGCAACGGGAATGGGAATGGCCCCGATGGCGCCCGGGGGGTCTGGAAGGACCTGATGAATCACGAGCTTTGGGTCGCGACGGCCGGATTTGCCGATCTCGAGTTGACCGGTACCGGCGCCCGATGCCCGGTCCAGCCGACCGAGGCGGCCCTGGAGTGCGTGCTCGCCTCGTACGACGTTCAGGTCAACGGCAACTTCCAGTTGCTGAGTACCGACGGCCCGGCTGGCGCGCCGATCGAGATCCACACTAATGCCGCTGGAGTTAACGGGGTCGTGATTCGGCCGGCCGACTGATGGAAGGAACCGACCTGATGACCCCGGAGATTGGCTCACTCCGGGGTCAGATCAGGTACCTCGTCGCATGCCCATACCCTGATTCTCCTCGGCAAGGTGATCCAACTCGGCATGCGCCCCGATAGGAATCACCCAACCCAGCCAGGGCATCCCCCGAGCGCGAGCCGGAGCCAAATCCCGCGGGCTCGCGGCTCGGGCCTTGTTCGGCTAGCTTAGACGGGAGGCCCTGAGCCTCTGCACCTCCGGAGCCGCCGTCAGGCTCTTTCTCGCACCCCCCACAGTCGGGACTCTAACCCGGGGAC
Source organism: Gemmatimonadales bacterium (assembly GCA_052389555.1). Classification (GTDB taxonomy): domain Bacteria; phylum Gemmatimonadota; class Gemmatimonadetes; order Gemmatimonadales; family GWC2-71-9; genus JABFSM01. The sequence goes on from JBQTHV010000024.1 coordinate 2,426, forward strand.
CTTCCATGCGACGGCTCCACATCGGGATTGTTGACCTCGTCACCAAAGGCCCGACGCCCACCCTGTATGCGCGGGTCATGCACGCCAACCTCGCCAGCATCATGCCGCAGGTGATCGCGGTCTGGTGCGAGCAGGCCGGCCATCGGGTGTCCTACACCTGCTATACCGGATCCGAGGATCTCCTCGCCGAAATGCCCGCCGATGTCGATCTGCTCTTCATCGGCGCGTTCACCCAGGCCGCCCAGCTGGCCTACGGGCTCAGCCGGGCCTTCCAGGGGCGCGGCGCGGTCACCGTGTTAGGCGGACCGCATGCGCGTTGCTATCCCGAGGACGCGGCCCGCTACTTCGACTACGTCCTGGGATTCACCGATCAGAGCATCGTGGACGAAGTCCTGCGGGAGTGCGCTCCGCACCGCCCGCTGGGACGCTGCCTGGCGGCCCCGCGCCAGCCGGCCGACTTCCCAACCCTTGCCGAGCGCTGGAAATTCGTGCAGGCCACCCTGCACAAGGCGCCGTTCATCAAGATCGTGCCGATGATCGGGAGCCTGGGCTGCCCCTACACCTGCGCCTTCTGCATCGATTCCACCGTCGAGTATCAGCCGCTGGGCTTCGACCAGCTCCAGGAGGATCTGCGATTCCTGCTCTCGCGGGTTAGGAAGCCCATCGTGGGCTGGCACGATCCCAACTTCGGGATCAAGTTCAACCAGTATCTGGATGCGATCGAGGCGGTCGTGCCGCCCGGGCGGATCCGCCATATCGCCGAGACCAGCCTGTCCATCCTGTCCGAGCCCCACCTGGTCCGGCTCCGACACAACGGCTTCCAGGCCATTCTGCCGGGCATCGAGTCCTGGTTCGACCTCGGCAACAAGTCGCGAGCTCGCCATGTCACCGGCATGGCCAAGGTTCGCCAGGTCGCTGAACACGTGAATCTCGTGCTCCGCTATATCCCCTACATCCAGACGAACTTCGTGTTCGGTCTCGATTCCGATCGCGGCCCCGAGCCGTTCGAGCTCACCAAGCGCTTCCTCGACCTGGCACCCGGCGCGTTTCCCGCCTACTCGCTGCTCACTGCGTTCGGCCGCGCCGCACCGCTCAACCTCGAGTACCAGCGGGCCGGCCGCGTGTTGCCGTTCCCCTTCCAGCTCCTCAACAACAACCACGCGATGAACGTGAGGCCGAAAAACTATTCCTGGCCGGAGTTCTACGACGGGGTCGTGGACGTCACCCGGCATTCGTTTACCTGGAAGGCCATCGGACGACGGTTCGCAGCCACTCGGGCTGCGATCCCGCGGTGGATGAACCTGGTGCGGGCCATTTCGTCCGAGGGTTTCGGGCGGCTGCGCTACCACCGCATCATCCGGCAGCTGCTCACCACCGATGTCTCGATGCGTCGCTATCTCGAAGGCGAGACCGACCGCCTGCCGGACTTTTACCGGGAGAAGATCCGAGCCGATCTCGGCCCGCTCTATCGGCTCGTCCCGGAAGAGGCGCTGACCCACGATCATCTGGCCTATTCGCGGTCCTCGCCTCCGGCCGCCATGCCCGTGCTCGCGTAGGAGCTCCACGGCCGAGACCCCCGCCTGCTGCGGCGGAGACGCTAGTGCTCCATGACCGACCTCATCGCCCGGCTCGCCACTGCGCTTGCCGGCCGATATCAGCTCGACCGCCAGCTGGGCCAGGGCGGCATGGCCACGGTGTACCTCGCCCGCGATGTCTGCCACGGCCGCAAAGTCGCCATCAAGGTGCTCCGGCCCGAGCTCGCCGCCCGGCTAGGCAGCGAGCGCTTCGTCCACGAGATCCGGGTCACCGCCAACCTGCTCCACCCGAACATCCTCCCGCTCTACGACTCCGGCGCCGCCGACGAATTCCTCTACTACGTGATGCCCTATGTGGAGGGCGAATCCCTCCGCGCCAAGCTCCACCGCGAGCGGCAGTTCAGCGTCGAAGAAACGGTCTCCATTGCCCGCGCGGTGGCGGCGGCGCTCGACTACGCGCACGAGCACGGCATCGTCCATCGCGACATCAAACCCGAGAACATCCTGCTCCCTCGAGGGGGCCAGGCCCTGGTCGCCGATTTCGGGATCGCGCTGGCGGTGGACGCCGCGGAAGGCGGCAGCGAGGGTGACGCCAAGCGACTGACGTCGGTGGGGGTCAGCGTCGGAACCCCGCAGTACATGTCGCCC
>JBQTHV010000025.1:0-27996 GCA_052389555.1 Gemmatimonadales bacterium
AGCGTCCGCACCGTCCACGTCACCGTCGCCTGCAGCGCGAGGCCCACCAGAATGCCCAGCCCGAGCGAGCGGAATACCAACCCCACCGGATCGCCGGCCCTCTCCGAAACGTCTCCCCCTTCACCACTTTCACTTTTCACTTTTCACCTCTCACCTCTCACCTCTCCCCTCTCACCTCTCACCTCTAGACGTGCATCACCCGCCCCATCGAGTCCAGGCAGGCCTCGGCCACGGCTTCCGCCAGCGTTGGATGGGCGTGAATCGCGAGGTCGACCTCCTCCACGGTGTATTCGTTTTCCCGGGCAACCACGAGCTCGTGGATCAGCTCGGAGCCATGGCTCGCCACGATGTGGGCACCCAGGATCTCCCCATACTTCTTGTCGCGGATGACCTTCACGAAACCATCGGTTTCCATGGAGGCACGGGCCCGACCGTTGGCGGAGAGCGGGAAGCGCCCCACCTGGTAGTCGAGCTTCTGTTCCTTCGCCTGATCCTCGGTGAGCCCGATGCTCGCCACCTCGGGGTGACAGTACGTGACGTTGGGCACGTTGTCGTAACGGATCGGGTGAGGCTTCTGCCCGGCCAGGAGCTCGGCGACGAATACGCCTTCCCGGCTACCCTTGTGCGCGAGCATCGGGGGGCCCGCGGCATCGCCGATGCAATAGACGCCCGGCGCGGTGGTTTCCAGCGTCGCGCGGTTCACCTGCACGAAGCCCTTGTCGGTGAGCTTCACGCCCGATTCGGCGAATCCCATGTTCTCGGTGTTCACCGCCCGTCCGGCCGCCATCAGCACTTTCTCGACCGCGAGCTTCTCGGTCTTGCCTCCCCCCCCCACTTCGATCTCGAGAGTGACCTCCGCGCTGCCGACCTCAGCCTTCTGCACCTTGGCCCCCGCCAGCACCGTCATCCCGCGCTTGCGGAAGACCTTGGCGATCAGGTCGGACGACTCGGCGTCCTCGAGGGGCAGAATCCGGGGGAGCACCTCGATCAGCGTGACCTTGGTGCCGAACGCGTTGAAGATGTCGGCGAACTCCGAGCCCACCGCGCCGGCCCCGATGATGGCGAGCGAGGCGGGGGCTTTCTCGAGGAAGAGTGCCTCGTCCGAGCTGATGACGGAGGTCTTGTTGATCTCGAGTCCCGCCTGCGGGAGCCCTTTCACCCGCGAGCCGGTCGCGATCACCACCCCTTTGCGCGCTTCGTGAAGGTCGTTCCCGACCTTGACCTTCTTGCCGGGTTGGAGCACCCCGCTGCCCTTGAGCACGGTGACCTTGTGCTTCTTCATCAGGAACTCGACGCCCCGGGAGTTCTGGTCGGAGACCTGCCGCGAGCGTTTCATGGCGACCCCATAGTTGGCCTTGACCTCGCCGACCTCGATACCGAGGGCCTTGGCGTCGTGACGAATCAGGTGGACCGCGTAGGCGCTGTGGAGGAGGGCCTTGGTGGGAATGCAGCCGATGTTGACGCAGACCCCCCCGAGCTTCTCCTTCTCCACGAGCGCGGTGGCCAGGCCGAGCTGGGCTGCGCGGATGGCGCAGACATAACCCGCAGGTCCGCCGCCTAGAATGATGACGTCGAATTGGGCCAAAGGACAACCTCGGGTGAAAGGGGCTAGGGAGCTAGGGAGCTAGGGAGCTAGGAGCTCGCGGAATGTCTTTTCCATAGCTCCCCAGCTCCCCAGCTCCCTAGTCCCTATCACAGCATCGCCAACGGATTCTCCAGCATCTCCTTGAGCGTCTTCAGGAACCGCGCGCCGGTGGCACCGTCGATGACCCGGTGATCGCAGGACATCGTCACTCGCATCCGGCGGCGGATCACGACCTGCCCCTGCTCTACCACCGGGATCGGGGTGATGCTGCCGACCGCCAGAATCGCCGACTCGGGCGGGTTGATGACGGCGGTGAAGTGCTCGATCGCGAACATGCCGAGGTTCGATACCGAGAACGTTGCGCCGGTGTATTCCTCGGGGGAGAGTTTTCGCTCCCGGGCCCGCGCGCTGAGCTCGCGGGTTAGGGCGGCGATCTCCCGCAACGAGCGTGACTCCGCATTCCGCACCACCGGCGTGATGAGCCCATCCGGAACCGCTACCGCGACGCCCAGGTGGACATCGTGCCAGACTCGGATGTGGTCCTCCTGCCACCAGGCATTGCACTCGGGATGCGCGAGCAGCGCGGTCGCGACCGCCTTCAGGACGATGTCGTTGAAGGAGATTTTCCCTTCGTCGCCGGCCGCCGTGTTGAGCGCGTCGCGAGCCTCGGCGGTCCGCTCCATATCGACTTCGGTGGTGAGATAGAATGTGGGGATCGGGCCGATCGACTGCCCGAGCCGCTTGGCGATGGTCTTGCGGATCTGGGTGAGGGGGACGTCCTCGTAGGCCGGTTCGCCGGCGCGGCGGCGCAGGGACTCGGCGCTCGGCACTCGGCGGCTCGGCAACTCTGCGGCGGGACGGCGTTGCTCCACGTCGCGCTTGATGACACGGCCTTCCGGCCCGCTGCCTGGCACGACCGCGAGATCGACTCCTCGAGCGGCCGCGATGCGGCGGGCGAGCGGTGAGGCCCTAACCCGGGCCGTGGGACGGCCGGACGGCTCGGCGGCGGGACGACTCGGCGGCTCGGCAGGGCGAGAGGGCTCGACGGCTGGACGGTCGGACGGCGCGGCGCTCGGCGCTTCGCGGACCGCCTGACCGTCTGACCGTCTGACCGTCTGACCGCCCTCCACCGTCTCCCCCGCTGTCCCGATCCACCCGATCGGCTCCGAAACCGGCACCGTCGCGCCGCCGCTCACGAGTTGTTTGAGCAGCACCCCGCTGGTGCGCGCCACCAGCTCCATCACCGCTTTGTCGGTCTCCACCTCGGCCAGCACGTCGCCGACGGCGACCGGATCGCCCTCGTTCTTCTTCCACTCAACGAGACGCCCCTCCTCCATAGTGGGAGAGAGGGCTTCCATGACGATCTTGGTGGCCATTGGGCTATTCGCTATTGGCTATTTGCTATTGGTTGTCCCGCCTCGGGACGGGCCCCGGCTACTGAAGCGCCGCTCCTCGGGGAACGGACCAATAGCCAATAGCCAATAGCCAATAGCCTAGACATACAGAACCCGCTTCGCCGCCTCCACCACCTTCGCCGCATCCGGTTTCGCCGCGCGCTCGAGGAACTTGTTATAGGGCATGGGAACGTCGGCCTGGCTCACCCGGAGCACCGGCGCATCGAGCTGATCGAACGCCTCGCGCTGAATCACGTCAACGACCTGCGCGCCGACGCCGGCAAACGGCCATCCCTCCTCGACCACCACGCAGTGATTGGTCTTCTCCACCGAGTGAACGAGCGCCTCCCGGTCGAGTGGGCGAATCGTGCGCAGGTCAACGACCTCGGCGCTCAGGTTCTCGCCCGCGAGCTCGTCGGCCGCCTTGAGCGCGACGGCGACCATCTTCCCGTAGCACACGATCGTGACGTCGCTGCCTTCGCGCTTCACTTCCGCCTTGCCGATCGGCACCACATGTTCCCCCTCGGGGACTTCACCCTTCACGTTGTAGAGCATCTCCCCTTCCATGAATACCACCGGGTCATCGTCCCGGATGGCGCTCTTGAGCAGGCCCTTGGCATCGGCCGGGGTGCCCGGAGTGAGCACCTTGAGTCCGGGCACGTGCGCGTACCAGCTCTCGAGCGCCTGGGAGTGCTGGGCGCCGAGCTGCAGCGCAGCCCCACTTGGTCCCCGGAACACGATCGGGCACCCGACCTGGCCGCCCGACATGTAGCGAAGTTTGGCGGCCCCGTTCACGATCTCGTCGATCGCGAGCAAGGCGAAATTCCAGGTCATCATCTCGATAACCGGCCGGAGCCCCACCATCGCGGCTCCCACCCCGATTCCGGCAAAGCCCAGCTCCGCGATCGGCGTATCCACGACGCGCTTGGGACCGAATTCCTTGAGCAGCCCGCGGCTCACCTTGTAGGCGCCGTCGTACTCGCCGACTTCCTCGCCCATGAGGAAGACCCGGTCGTCCCGCTGCATCTCTTCGCGCAGGGCTTGATTGAGCGCGTCGCGGTAGGTGAGCGTGGCCATCAGGCAATCCTCGACACGGGAATCGGGAGTCGGGAATCGGGAATCGGGGACAGCATTACCTGTTGCCCTCCGTTTCCTTCCCCACTCCCGACTCCCGACTCCCGAGTCCCGCATAGACGTCAGTGAACAGGTCTTCGGGGTCGGGGTCCGGCGACTCTTCGGCAAACCGGAACGCGTCCTCGATCTCGGCCTTCACCTCGTCGTCCAGCTTCTGCCATGCTTCGTCGTTGAGCTCCCCGGCGTTTCGCATCCGGTCGGCGAGGAGGGTGATGGGGTCGCGGCGGCGGAACTCCTCGACCTCGTCCTTGGTGCGATAGGTACCGTGCGCCGCGTCGGACATGGAATGCCCCACGTACCGATAGGTGCGCAGCTCGAGCAGGGTCGGCTGCGACTGCGCGCGGGCGCGCCCGACGGCGCGATCCACCGCCTCTCGTACCACCAGCACGTCCTGACCGTCTATGCTCTCCGCCGGCATATCGTAGGCGGTCCCCCGGACCGCGAGATCCCGCACCGCGCTGGCCCGCGCGATCGCGGTTCCCATGCCGTAGCCGTTGTTCTCGCACACGAAGATCACGGGAAGCTGCCACAGCGAGGCCATGTTGAGCGCTTCGTGGAATGCCCCGATGTTGGCCGCGGCCTCGCCGAAGAAGCAGAGGCTCACCTGGTCGCCGCCCCGGTACTTGATGGCGAAGGCGATTCCGGCGGCGATCGGAATGTGACTGCCGACGATGGCGTGCCCGCCCAGAAAGCCCAGCCCCGGGTCGAACAAATGCATCGAGCCGCCCTTGCCCCGCGAGCAGCCGGTGCGCTTGCCGAACAGCTCGGCCATTACCGAACGAGCCGGGATGCCCCGCGCGAGCGCCTGGCCATGCTCCCGGTACGCGCTGATGAGGTAATCGTCTTCCCGGAGCGCCGCGATGGCCCCGACCGCCACGGCTTCCTGTCCGATATAGAGGTGACAAAAGCCGCCGATCTTGCCGAGCGAGTAGGCCTCGCCGGCCTTTTCCTCGAAGCGGCGAATCAGCAACATCTGGCGGAGATAGTGCCAGTGCAGCCGGGCGTCCTCCGGGTTAGGCTCGCTCCCCGCTTCGCCGCGCACCGGCTTGGTCCGCGTCGCCATCAGGCCAACCTGCCGTCCTGCCGTCCTGCCGTCCTGCCGTCCGGCTGCGCGGCCTTGGCCTGCTCCCAAGCATGATACGACGACCGGGTTAGGGGACTGGCCTGCACATGGGTGAATCCCATCTCAAGCCCAATGGTCCTGAGCTCGGCGAACTCCTCGGGCGGATAGAACCGCGCGACCGGCAGGTGGCCGGCCGAGGGTCGGAGATACTGGCCCAGGGTGAGGATGTTGACATCGCTCCTTCGCAGGTCTTCCAGCGCGACCAGGAGCTCGTCCCACTCCTCGCCCATACCAAGGATGATGCCGGACTTGGTGAGCCCGTCCGGCGCCATCCGCCGAGCCCGCGCGAGGAGCTCGAGCGCACGGCGATACCGGCCGCCCGGTCGCACGGTGGGGTAGAGCCGCTCCACGGTTTCCAGATTGTGATTGAGGATGGCGGGGGCGGCGTCCATCACGATCCCGAGCGCCCGCTCCGAGCCCTTGAAGTCGGGGATGAGGACTTCGACCGACGTGTCCGGGAGTCGCCGGCGAATTCCGGTAACGCAACCCGCGAATGCTTCGGCGCCACCGTTGGGGAGGTCGTCCCGATCCACCGAGGTGATCACGACGTGGCGCAATCGCATCTGCGCCACCGCCTCGGCCAGGCGGACCGGCTCGAGAGGGTCGTACTGCTTTGGGGTGCCGTGGGCCACCGCGCAATACGCGCAGTTCCGGGTGCAGACGTCGCCGAGAATCAGGAACGTCGCCGCCTGGTGGTCCCAACACTCACCGATATTGGGACAGTGCGCCTCTTCGCAGACCGTGTGCAGCTCGAGGTCCCGCATGAGCCGCCGGAGACGGACGTAGTTCGGTCCGCCGGGCGCCTTCACCTTGAGCCAGGACGGCTTGCGGGGAGCGGGTTCTACCAGCGAGAGCGGCGGCGGCCGGTCAACGTTGGGAGAAACAGCGGTTCGAGTGAGCTGGACCAGCGGAAGCGCCAAGAGGTATCCCCGTCGGTTGAGCCCTCATATCAAGCCTTCAAGAATACACTCCCGGCGCAGCCGGACAAAGCGTTGTACGTCCCCGTCTTAGGCGGCCTGAGGCACCGCTTCCTGGACCAGCTCGGTCTCCACCGAGATCCTGACCTCGTCTCCGACCGCCACCCCGCCGGCTTCGATCAATTGATTCCAGGTGATGCCGAAATCGCTCCGCTTGATGCGAGCCGTCGCGGTGTAGCCTGCCCGGTACCCTCCCCAAGGGTCCCGGACTGCGCCTTCGCTGGTCACCGCGAGCGTGACCTCGCGGGTTACGTCGCGAATCGTGAGGTCCCCGACCACGCGGTACTCCCCCTCGGAGGCTTTCTCGATCGCCCGGCTTCTGAATGTGATGGCGGGGAACCGGTCCACTTCGAGGAAATCGGGCGAGCGGAGATGATCGTCCCGCGGTGCAATGCCGGTCGTCAGGCTCGCGGCGGCCAGGTTCACCTCCACCGACGCGGTCGCGGGATCATTCCCCGTCAGGGTGACCGAACCCTGGACCTCGGTGAACTTGCCCTTCACGGTCGCGATCATGAGATGGCGCACCGCGAACTCTACGTGGGTGTGCGCGGGGTCGAGCTTCCAGGTCGTTGCTGCGGTCATGGGGAAGAACTCCGGTTGAGAGGTTGCCGCGGCCCGGACCCGGCCCGAGCCGCATACGATACGGATGTAACTATACTATAATAAGTAACTATTGTCAAGCATGGAGCGGGCCGCTATTTTGGCGAGATGGCGGAGCGGTATCACCCGGTCTTCTGCTCCCGGTTCCACCGGGCCATCGAGCTGATCGGCAGCCGGTGGTCGGGGACCATCCTTAACGCCTTGCTGGGCGGGCCGTTGCGCTACGCCGAACTGCGCCACGCGATTCCGGACATCACCGATCGGATGCTGTCGGAGCGGCTCAAGGAGCTGGAGCAGGAGGGGATCGTGAAGCGGCGGGTCGAGCCGGAGACACCGGTGCGGGTGGAATACGAGCTCACCGCCAAGGGGCGGGCGCTGGAGAAGGCCCTTCGGGCAGTGGCAGTGTGGGCCGAGGAATGGATTCCGGCGCCGGTGGTCCCAGGGCGCAAGCGGAGATCGGCGTGAGGGCTATTGGCTATTGGCTATTGGTCAACAGCCTTCCGGGTTAGGGCAGTTTTCCAATAGCCAATAGCCAATAGCCAATAGCCTATGAGAATCTCTCTACCCGCCACCCGCCTGCGCCCTCCAGCGTCCGTCTTCCCGCAATCCGATCCGCGACGATCTGACCGGTAATCCCGGCGAGCAGAACGCCGCTGCCGCCATGGCCCGTCGCATACCACAACCCTTCGACGTTGGGTTCCTTTCCCACGATCGGTAATCCGTCGGGTGTTCCGGGCCGAAGCCCGGCCCATGCCCGCACCATCCTGGCGCTACCGAACGAGGGGGCCAGTGACTCGGCGTGAGCGCGGATGGTTGCCAGTCCGCTCTCGGTCACCTCCGGCATGAAACCCACATTCTCCATGGTCGAGCCTGCGACCGCCTCGGAGCCGCGGTTCAGCACGTAGCCGCCATGGCCAAACACGATCGACGGTTGAGCCTCCTGAGGCCAGGGAAAGGTGAGGATTTGACCCCGCATGGGTTCGACTGGTAGCCGGCGGGGCAGGTTGGCGATCCGGCCCGACCAGGCCCCGGCGGCGATGATTACCTGCTCGGCGAGATGCCGGTCGCGCCCCTCAACTCCCCTAACCCGGCCGTGCTCGACCAGGAGCGAGGCAATGGTGTCGGTGACCAACTCGGCGCCGTGGAGGGTGGCGTCCCGGCGAAAGGCCTCGACCACCTGGATGGGATCCACGACGCCATCCCTGGGCGCGAACTGCGCGCCAATGACTCTGCTGAGCCAGGGCCACTCCCGCTGGACCAGGTCGCCCTCGAGCCACTCGGCCGGCTGGCCCCGTCTCGTCTGTCCTGCAATCCGGGTCTTTAGCGTCGCTGCCTCGGCCTCGGTCGCCGCGACCACCAGGATGCCGGGCGCTCGAAGCCCGATGTCAATGCCGGTGGCGGAGCGAAGCTGCTCGGCATGGTCCCGGTAGAACTCGCGGCCGGAGATCCCCAAGGCGAAACCGGGCGTATCGGCCTCGGTCTCGACCTGGGCGGCCAGCATACCCGCCGAGGCGCGCCAGGCAACCCCCGGAGTAGTCCCGGACTCGACCACCCGAACGCTTCGGCCTTCGCGCGCTAGGTGTCTCGCGCAAGCGGCGCCGACCACACCCCCGCCCACCACGACGATCTCTGGGGACTGACTCACCGGGAACTCGGTGAAACTTCGGAGCGGGACATGCGTAGGTTGATCCGAAGGGCAGGGCCGCCGGAGGGTTCCGTGCGGTCCGGACCCTCACTCGGAGAGGAAGGATAGCATGGTCCGGTCTATTGTCGGGTTTGCCGGGTTCGCACTGGTCGCCCTGATCGCGCTCAGGGTCCTGGGCTGGATCTTCGGCTTTGCGATCAGCGTGATCGGGATGCTCTTGTGGCTGGCGTTCTGGGGGTTCGTGATCTACATCGTCCTCCGCATCTTTGCGCCGGGCCTGGCCGACCGCATGCGCACCGTCATCCGCGGCAACAAGGCGGGTTAGGAACCTTTCTCCCGGTCCCGGCTGCTGCTGTGGGCGTGGACGATCACCCAGCCGGGACCCGATTCGCGGGGAACCAGCAACACCGTCGCTTTCCCTTCCTGGGCTAGGCCCGCCTGGAGTTGTGACCAGCGGTATTCGACGTAGATCCAGGCCAGTCGCTGACGGAGTTCGAGCCGGCTTGCGGTGATGGCTACTTCACCGCCGAGCCCCACCCCGGCGAATCGAGGCGGCGCGTGTCGCAGCTCGCCGTCGGCGACTACCGTCGCGTCGCGATCCCAAAGCGAATCGGCGTGCTGCCGCTGGCAGTCGGCGGCAAACGCCGCCATCAGCACGGCCGTCACCGGCTCTTCGACCTGAGTAGGGGACAGCACCGGGACGGTTCGCGGGCCGCCGCTCGCGCAACCTGACGAGAGAACGAACAGAGCCAGGGACGCCGGAACGATTCGCATGCGCCTCCCGAATCCCGAGCCCCCATTCCCCATTCCCGACTCCCTACTCGCTATTCGCTGCTCGCTACTTGACTGCCTGGATCTTATCGAGCTGTAGGGTAATTACCCCGAACGGCTGCTCGGAGCGGATCTGCACCGGAATCCGCCGCGCATCGTCGGTCAGCCAGAGGCGCGCGTTGGTCCTTGGGGCAAAGAGTCCCCGCTCCCCAACGACCGGATTGATCACCAGGCACGGTACCTTGCTCCCGTCCGGAAGCTCCATCGTTTCGCGCTTGAGCACCTTGATGGTGATGGGATTGCGGTCGGCCCGGAAGTACCGGTTGAATCGGTAGGTCTGTCCGACCTCGAGCGGGGTGGTGCGGAGGAAGTAGAGCACCGAAGCGTCGTCCAGGGGATCCTCAACGGTCGGCTTGGGCTCCTGGAGCTCCGGCTCGATCTGCTGATATCGGGCGGAATCGGGATAGATCTCGAACCGGCGGACGTAGTGCCGGTCGTTTTCCTTGCTCTCCTGCCGGTACCGCAGCGAGTTGAGTGTCGCCGTAGCGGTCCAGGACTCGAGCTGGCTGCTGATTCGGAACAGCGGGACGCTGGCGTTCAACGTGTACCGGAAACGATAGGCCGGCGTCTCGCGGACCGTGTCGATCGAGGCGACCTCGATCACTGCCCGGCCGACCGAAACTCCCAGATTGGTCCACTTGGCTTTGTATTCCAGCCGCTCCCCGACCCCGAACGGCACCACAGCCGGCGGCGGCGGAGCGCTGGTTGCCTGGGCGGCGACCAGAGCCATGACCAGAATGCTCATGGGGCCGCTTCGGCGGAGTGTCGCCGGATCCGGGCGCCGGCCCGCCACACCTCGCGCATTGTCGTCCAGGGATGGATCCGGCTGGCGCGGGTCCGGAGATCATGCCGCTCGATCACCCGAACCGAGTCCACCCGCCGCGCGTGGCTCGCGGTACGTCCGAGCAGCTCGGCATTGGCAGCCCAGCCTTCGGCCGCCAGCGGCCGCTTTCTCCCCTCGCGGGTTAGGAGCGCCAGGCGCACCACCGAGAGCCGGAAGGCCACGAAGCCGCTCACCGTATCCGACACGCCCTGGACCTTCACGGCGCGGCGGAGGAGCCAGGGGGCCCACCGCCGGGCGCACCGTCGCGCCGCCGACGACTCTCCCGAAAGCACCCCTTCGCCCGCTACCAGATCGGCGCCGCTCTCGAGTCGCCGCACGAAATCGGGCAGGTACTGGGGCCCGTGGGTGAAATCCGCATGCATGAGCACCGCCGCATCGCGCTTGGGCCGGTCGGACAGATCGAGCGCGTGGTGAAGGAGAGCCTCGACCGAGCGGGCATAGCCGCGGCGGGGAGTACCGCCGATCACCGTGAGGGGAAGCACCTTCGCGTAGGAGGCGAGCGCTTCGGCGGTGTGGTCGGTAGATCCGTCCTCCGCGACCACGATGTGGTACTCGCGGGGGAACTCCTCGAAGGTCCTGCGGATCTTCCACAGCACGAGGCCGATCGTGTCGGCCTCGTTGTAGCTCGGAATGCAGACGTAGATCATCTAGAGTGGAATATAGCGGAGGGCTATTAGCTATTAGCTATTGGCTATTGGCTATTGGCTATTGGCTATTGGATTGATTCTCGAGCGGTTAAGAACGTCGCTCTGGTCACCCCAATGCGCACAAACCACCGAACCAACCAATAGCCAATAGCCAATAGCCAATAGCCTACTTCAACGAATCCGGAAACGTCGGACATGCCGCATTCTCGAACTGGCGCAAATCGATCTGCAGGCCGAGCAAGGGGACATCCCGGGTCCCCAGATTGACGGTGCCAAGCCGGGGCGCCCCTGCGATCGGCGCGCCCTCGTAGAGAATCACCCCCTCAGCCTGGTCTTGCGGGTTAACGATCAACACGCCGAAGCCCACCTGGGGCTCGGGGGGCAGGGTTCCCTCGACCCCGACGATGAGCAAGGTATCGCTCCGTCCGACCACCGAGCGGAGCGCCGGCCCGAGGGCGATCCGCACCGGAAGCTGATCCGGCAGGGTGGCCGGGGCGGCGCCGAGCGTGGTGCCCGGCCGGGTGAACTGCTCCACCACGAGACTCAGGCCCGCCATCGCGGCCAGGCCGCAACTGTAATCACTGGTCCGTCGCCCGCAGCTCGCGGTTCCCAGCAAGACGGAGCCGAGCAGCAGAACGGGCCGGATGGTCCTCCCGAGGTGTGGTCGCATTTGGAAGCCTCCGGGCTGGGAGGGCTCGGGTGGGTTCATTCCCAAAGATACCCGAGGGCGATAACATTGGCCGATGGGTCTCGATCAGTTGCGGGCCCGGCTGGACCGGCTCCTGGGCCAGACCCAGCGGTCCAGGGCGGCCGCCCTGCGCGAAGCACTTCTCGAGCTCAAAGTTGCGGCCAGTCAGAGCCGCGATGCCCTCACGGCGGCGGAACGAGAGCTGGCTTCCCATCGGCAGCAGCTCACCGATGCGGAGCGGCGGGGGAAGCTCGCGGCCGAGATTGGCGATACCGAAACGGCCGCGATCGCCGCCGAGTTCGCCGGCAAGCATCGGGAACGGATCGCGCTGCTCGAGCGAAAAGTGGCCGTGATCCGCGACGAGCTGGCCTTCGTGGAGCGGGAATACGAGGAGTTGGGGGGCGAGTACCGGAAGGCGCGCCAGGGCGTCCCGGAAGCGGCACCGCCCCTCGGGGATCTCGAATCCGGGAGAGACGAAACCGAACGCGAGCTCGACGCACTCAAGACCCGCGCCGATCGCGAGGCGGTCGAGCAGGCCGTCAAGGCCCAGCTCGACATGCTCAAACGGAAGCTCGGTAAACGAGGAGTCAGTGACTAGGAGGTAGTAAGCAGGAGGTAGTGAGCAGGGACAAACCTTGGCGGTATCGAATCCCTGCTACGGTCGGTGCTGTTCCCTGCTTACTACCTCCTGCTTACTACCTCCTAGTCACCAGCTTCAACATAAACGCAGGAGCACCCGTGCCCCGCAACCACGACACCGCCTTCTTCGGCCATCCGTCCGGCCTCTCCACCCTCTTCTTCACCGAGATGTGGGAGCGGTTCAGCTACTACGGCAGCCGGGCCATTCTCATCCTCTTTATGACCGCTCCCGCCGCGATCGGCGGGCTCGGGTGGAACGCTGATGTGGCCGGTCCGGTGTATGGGACCTACACCTCGGCGGTGTACCTCATGTCCCTGCCGGGCGGATGGATCGCCGACAAGATCCTGGGCCTCCGCCGATCGGTGTTCTGGGGCGGGGTGCTCATCATGCTGGGACAGGTGTGCCTCGCGATTCCCCATACCACCGCCTTCTTCTTCCCCGGGTTGGTCCTCATTGCCCTGGGCACCGGACTCCTCAAGCCGAATATTTCTGCGCTGGTCGGGCAGCTCTACCGCGAAGGGGACGTCCGCCGCGATGCCGGGTTCTCCATCTACTACATGGGGATCAACCTGGGCGCGTTCCTCGCGCCGCTGATCGTCGGCTGGCTGGCGCAGGGAGAGGGATTCCAGAACATCCTCAGGAATGCCGGTTTCGATCCGGCTCAGTCCTGGCATTACGGCTTCGCCTTCGGCGCGTTAGGCATGGCGTTCGGGCTGATTCAGTACGTGCTCACCGGCCACCGGATGGGCGAAGCCGGCCAGGCGGTGCTCGGCGCCCCGACGCCCGAGTCCGCCGCCGACGCGCGACGCAAGTTCTGGCTGGCGACCGGTGTGGTCGTCGCGCTGATCGCGGTGCTGGTACTGCTCGCCCGGGCCGGGACGATCACGCTCTCGGGGCAAGGAGTGAGCCGGGTCCTCGACTACGCGCTGGTCGTGGTGACGGTGGTCTTCTTTGCCTGGCTGTTTCTCGCTGGCGAATGGACCCCGGACGAGCGGCGCCGGCTGGTGGTCATCGTGGTGCTCTTCCTCGGTGCCTCGGTGTTCTGGTCGGCCTTCGAGCAGGCCGGCTCCTCCCTCAATCTCTTCGCCGAGCGGGAAACCCGCACCTCAGTCCTGGGCATGTCCTTCCCGGCGAGCTGGTTCCAGTCGGTGAACGCGGTGCTGATCGTGCTGCTCGCGCCGGTAGCGGCCTGGCTCTGGGTGAAGCTCGGCAAGCACGATCCCTCGAGCCCGGCCAAGTTCGCCTTCGGCCTGTTTTTCGTCGCCGCGGGGTTTGCGGTGATGGTGATCGGGGCGCAGCGGGCGCAGGCCGGCGTCCTGGTGAGCCCCATGTGGCTGCTGGTGACCTACCTGCTGCACACCATCGGCGAGCTGTGCCTGAGCCCGGTCGGGCTCTCCGCCATGACCAAGCTCGCCCCCGCCCGGGTGACCGGACTCATGATGGGGGTGTGGTTCCTCGCCGCTTCGGTGGGGAACAAGATCGCGGGGACCGTCGCGGGCCTGTACGAAACGATGACCCGGCCGACGATCTTCGGTTCGGTGGCCCTGTTTGCGCTGTTCTGGACGCTGGTGTTCCTGCTGCTGATCCGGCCGATCAAGCGGATGCTTGCTCGGTAGGAGGCTATTGGCTATTGGCTATTGGTTATTGGTTGCTCCTCAAGGAACGGACCTCGGCACCCGGAGTCGTGCCGCTCACGGGACAACCAATAGCCGATAGCCAATAGCCAATAGCCTACGAGCCCAGCACCGCGCACGCGATCCGCGCCCCCGAATTCCCTGAGGGATCGGTTCGCTCGTCGTCCGGATTGGCGTGGATGACCAGGGCGCGGCCTAACCCGCCAAGCAAGGCCCGGAGGCCGGCGGCCGCTTCGGGCCCGCTCAGCTCGACCGTTTGCTCGCCGCGGCCGTCGTTCCCTACCGTCAGGTTGCCCAGATCACCCAGGTGCGGCCCCTCGGGGTTCTGGTGGCCGTGCTTCTTCATCCCGCCCGGGTTGAGGTGCGGTCCGGCCGACTGGAAGCCGGGACCCTGACAGCGGCCGATCTCGTGCAGATGCACTCCGTGCCCGCCGGGCGGGAGTCCGTTCGCCCGCACCGACACGGCAATGCGGTCGCCTCGCTGCTCGAGATTCACGTGTCCCACGTCTCCGCCGGTGCTGTTGCGCAACACTGCCTCGACCGGTTCCGGCCGGCCGGCGCCGCCGGTGCCGGTGCGGCAAGCAATCGCGAACAGCACGGTTGGAATACCCAGGATCGCGCGCATGGCTTCCGTCACTTTCCGGGCGAGCTGGGGTATCGCCCCGCGAGAAGAGAATGTATCTTGCTCCTGGCAGTCAGGGACGTTCCTCCCGGATTAATTATGCACCGATCTTTAAACTTGCGAATCCTTCCCTGGGCAGCGGTGCTGACGGTCGGCTGCAGCGCTCGGGTTCCTTCCGCCGACACGGGGTTCGTGGCCAAGTGGACCGCGACCCACTACGCGCTCGCGCGCGCCGAACGGCTCTCGCCGCCGGTCGCTTCGCGGGTCTCCGCCTACGCCGCGATCGCGCTCTATGAGGGATGGGCCGCGTTCTCCGACAGCTTGCTGAGCCTCACCGGGCAGCTCAACGGTCTCGACTCGCTCCCCCGTCCCTCGCCGGGTGAACGCTACGACCCCGCACTGGTCGGCATGGAGGCCCAGACGGTTGTCCTTCGGGATCTCTACCAGGAAGGCTTTGCCTCGACCGATGTGGTGATCGCGGCGCTGCGCGACTCGCTGCTTCAGATTCGCGAGAGCCAGGGAATACCAGGTGCGGTCCGCGACCGCTCGCTGGCATATGGGCAGCAGCTCGGCGCGGCGATTGCGGCGTGGGCGGCCACCGACGGGTTCGCCGGACGAAGCCTGGCCTACGAAGCCCGCGCCGGCGATCAGTACTGGCAACCGACCGCCACGGAAGCGCAGTATCGCTCCCAGATGCTCTCCGGCGGTCGCGACTTCGTGGGACTCGACAATCCAACTGCGGCGGCCCGGCCGGGTGTCATCGGCGATCGCGCCATCGCGGTGGATCGCCCCAAACGGCCGGAGAACACGACCGCGCCCGGCATCAATCTCACCGTAGCGCTCGAGCCGCATTGGGGCGAGCTGAGGCCGTTCGCCTTGCGCTCCGCCGACAGTTGTCCCCCCCCGCCGCCGGTTCCGTTCTCGACCCGCAAGGGCTCGCCCTTCTACCAGGAGGCGATGGCGGTGTATGAAGCATCCCGCACGCTTACACCGGAGCAGAAGGCCATCGCCTATTTCTGGGCGGACAATCCCGGCGAAACCGGAACCCCGGCGGGTCATTGGATGAGCGTGATCAGCCAGCTCGCCGAGCAGCGGCAACTCTCTCCGGAGCGGACGGTGGAGCTCTACGCGCTCACGGCCATCGCGGTGGCCGACGCGTTCATCCAGTGCTGGCACGTGAAGTACACCTACAACCTCCTTCGCCCGGTCAGCTACATCCAGCGGTACCTCGATCCGGAGTGGCAGCCGTACATCATCACGCCTTCGTTCCCGTCCTACACCGCGGGGCACTCCTCCCAGTCCGCCGCAGCGGCGGAGGTGCTGACCGCGCTCCTGGGCGATAGTACCCCCTACACCGACGCGACCCATGTGAGTATCGGGCACCCGCCCAAGCGGCTCGCGTCCTTCCGCGCGGCGGCCGCCGAGGCGGCGATCTCCCGGCTCTACGGCGGCATTCACTATCCCGCGGACAATGAGCAGGGCGCCGTCGCGGGCCGTTGCGTGGGACAGTCGGTGCTCGCACGGATCCATACCCGTCGCGCGGACTGAGCGGTATTGAGGGAATCGCCCACAGATTACCCAGATTACCCAGATTCTGAACTGATGGCCACCGATGAAACGGATGAAACGGATGGCCTTTTCAACCGCTTCAAATCCGTTTCGTTCGTTTAATCCTGAGCTTTTTTCAATCTGTGTAATCTGTGTAATCTGTGGGCCAATCAGTCTACATTTCCCGCCTGATGCGAATGCTTTCCTCGCTCGCTACGGCGGCAAGCGTACTCGCCGGCTGTACCAAGCCCGCCCCGTCTCCGGAATGGCACGAAGAAACCGGCTATCGCTGGCGCGACCTCGCCTCCGCGGGCCGGCGCTCGCCGGGCTTCACCCGTATGGACGCGGAGCGGACCGGTATCACCTTCGCGAATACGGTGTCCGACTCGGCCGCATTCCGGAACCGCCATCTCATGCAGGGGTCGGGGGTCGCGATCGGGGACGTCAACGGCGACGGCCGTCCCGATATCTACCTCGCGCGCATCGAAGGGCCTAACGCGCTCTACCTGAACGACGGGGATTGGCATTTCCACGACGTTGCGGCCGAAGCCGGGGTGACGCTCGGCGACCGGCCTTCAACCGGTGCCGTGCTGGCCGACATCGACGGCGACGGCGATCTCGACCTGCTGGTCGGCGTGATGGCAGGACGCAACGCGCTCTTCCTGAACGACGGGACCGGCCGGTTTCGCGACGCCACCGCCGAGTCGGGTTTCGTGCCGGAGGGCCGTGGAACCACGACGCTGACGCTCGCCGATGTGGATGGCGACGGCGATCTCGATCTCTACGTGGCGAACTACAAGGCCCGCACCATGCTGGACTCGCTGTCGCCCCAGCAGCGCGCCTTCGATCAGATCGTGAAGCGTACCCCGCGCGGCCTGGAGGTGATTCCCGAGCGGCGGGCCGACTACCGGCTCCAGCCGCGGCCCGAGCTCAAGGGCGTCACCCTGGTGCAGCGGGCCGATCCGGACTGGTTCTACCGCAACGAGGGCGGCCGGTTGGTGCACGAACCGATCGCTCATAACCCGCGCTTTTTGGATGAGAATGGCCGGCCGCTCGCGGACGAGCCGGACTGGTTTGGGCTCGCCGCCCGCTTCTACGACGTGAACGGCGACGGGGCGCCCGATCTCTACGTCGCCAACGACTTCGAGGATCCCGATCAGTTCTGGATCAACGATGGCAAGGGTAACTTCCGGCTGATCAACCAGCAGGCCATTCGCCGGCTCGCCAACTCCAACATGGCGGTGGATTTCGCGGACATCGACCGGGATGGCCATGTCGATCTCTTTCAGGTCGATATGCTGGCCAATGACCACCGCAACAAGACCCAGGTGCCCACCCATACCACGTTCTCGAAGATCGTGGGCGAATACAGCGTGCCGGCCCAGTGGCAGCGTAACGCCCTGCTCTGGAACCGGGGTGACGGGACCTTCGCCGAGATCGCCGACTTCGCGGGTGTGGCGGCCTCCGGGTGGTCCTGGTCGGCGCTCTTTCTGGATGTGGACCTCGACGGCTACGAGGACCTGCTCATCGGCAATGGCCACACCTGGGATCTCATGGATGTGGACACCCAGGAGCGGCTCAAGAGCACGTTCACCGGGCTCGATTGGCGGGAAGAGCGCAGGTACTACCCCGAGCTCAAGCTCCGGAATGTGGCGTTCCGGAACCGGGGCGACCGGACCTTCGAGCACGCCAGCGCCGCGTGGCGCTGGGGGACCGAAGAGGACATCTCGCACGGCATGGCGGCGGGAGACCTCGACGGCGACGGCGATCTCGATCTGGTGGTGAATCGGCTCGGCACGCCGGCCGCCGTCATGCGCAACGACGCGGCGGCGCCCCGCCTCGCCGTCCGGCTGGCGGGAAGCCCTCCTAACACGCATGGCATCGGGGCCCGGGTTACGGTGAAGGGCGGTGCGGTGCCCGAGCAGGCGCGCGAGGTCACCGCCGGCGGACTCTATCTCTCCGGCTCCGACGCCGCGCTCAGCTTCGCCACCGGCCCGGCAACCACGGTTACCCTCGAGATACGGTGGCGGAGCGGAGCCGTCACGACGATCTCGGATGCGGTGCCCGGTCGGCTGTATGAGGTTCGGGAATCGGGGATCGGGACTCGGGTTTCGGGGGGTGAAGGCGAAGGGCCGAGTGCCGAGTCCCGAGTCCCGAGTCCCGCTCCGCTATTTGAAGATGTTAGCGGTACGCTGAACGCCCATCATGCGGAGTCCTTCTATAACGACTACGTGCGCCAGCCGCTCATCCATCGCGGCCTGAGCCAGTTGGGACCGGGGGTGACCTGGGTCGATGTCAACCGCGACGATCGTCCCGACCTCATCATTCCCGACGGCGACGGGGGCGAACTGGCCTGGTACCGGAACCAGGGCGGCCGGTTCACCCGGGTTCCGCTGGGCTACCCGGCCGGCCAACTGGACTTCACCATGGCGCTGGTCCTGCCTAACCCGGAGCCCCACGGGCTGGGAGCGAGTCTCGTGGTTGGCCGCTCCAGCTATCAGGCCCGGACCGCAGCCGATGCGTTCCAGCTGGCCGGGGTGGCGCGGCTGGACCTCACGCCCGACGGCCTGCGGGTTAGGGAGGCCGTGGGCGTCACCTCGCCCGACAGTGCCAGCGTGGGCGCCCTGGCCCTGGCCGATCTCGATGCCGACGGCGACCTCGACCTCTTCGTGGCCGGCCGGGTCATCCCGGGCGCGTGGCCCCTGCCCACCAGTTCGCGTCTCTACCGGAATGACAACGGTCGCTTCGTGCCGGATCCGGCGAACGACGCCGTGCTGCGCGGCGTGGGGCCGGTCTCGGCCGCCCGGTTCACCGACTTGAACGGCGACGGCTGGCCCGACCTGGTGCTTGCCACCGACGGCGGACCCATCAAGGTGTTCATGAATCAGCGGGGCCGGCTGACCGACGCCACCGCGCGCTGGGGGCTCGACCGCTATCTCGGGATGTGGAACGGGGTCGCCGCGGGCGACTTCGACGGCGACGGCCGGATGGACCTCGTGGCCACCAACTGGGGCCGGAATCTCACCTTTTCCGCCGATTCCGCCCAACCGCTATACCTATATATAGGGAGCTTCGGGGCCCAGCGGTCAGTTGACGTGATCCCGGCGGCATATGATTCGGTGCTCAGGACGATTGCCCCGATCGCGTCGCTGACCCGGCTCTCCTGGGCGCTGCCGGCGCTCCGCCGCCGGATTCCGACCTTCAAGGAGTACGCCGGCTCGCCCATCGAGAAGGTCCTTGGAGCGGCAGGGCCCAGCGCCCGTCGGCTCACCATCAATACCCTGGACCATCTTGTCTTCCTGAATCGGGGTGCTCGGTTCGAAGCTCGACCGCTCCCCGACGAAGCCCAGTGGGCGCCCGGGTTCGGTCTGGTGGTGGGAGACTTCGACGGCGATGGGAAGGAAGACCTCTTCCTGGCCCAGAACTTTTCCCAGACCGAGACCGGCACCCCTCGCTTCGACGCCGGTCGCGGGTTGATGCTTCTGGGGGACGGGACCGGCGGCTTCCATCCGATGCCGGGGCAGGCTTCGGGGATCGTGATCTACGGGGATCAGCGCGGCGCGGCGGCCGCGGATTTCGACGGGGATGGCCGGCTCGACCTCGCGGTCTCCCAGAATGCCGCCGAGGCGAAGCTCTACCGCAACACCGGCGGCGCGCCCGGACTGCGGGTTAGGCTCGCGGGCCCCGCCGGAAACCCCGATGGCATCGGCGCCATGCCCCGGGTCCGGTACCCCGACGGCGACGGACCGTTGCGCGAAATCGCCGCCGGCAGCGGCTACTGGTCTCAGGATGGGGCCGTGGCCGTACTGGGACTACGAGGCACGCCGCGCTCGGTATTGGTGAGGTGGCCGGGGGGAGGCGAACAGGAAGTCACTGTTGCGGCCGGACAGCGGGAGCTGCAGGTCAAACGTGAACAGTGAATGGCAGATCGCTGCATGACCAACAGCCCGAGGTGGGCGCTTATCGCAGCGGCTGTGCTCCTTGCCGGCGGGGGATGTCAGAGCGAACCTCCGCGGCACGCCGGCACCGCCCGCATGGTGGATACGCTGGCGAAGCTCTATGCCCGGGCCTTGGCCAACTCCCAGCGGTATCCCTATCTCAACCGGCGGCGTGCCGAGGTCATCGAGTCACTACTCGCCGGGCAGACGGGCACAGAGGCCCGGCGAACCGGCTATTACCTCGCCCTGGAACGGCTGCGTGCCGGCCAAAACCGGGAAGCCATCGCCGCGCTCGAACAGCACATGCAGGAATGGGGGTTCACCCCGGACTCGATCAACCAGGACAAGCCGCTCTACGATCTGGAGGCCATGGCCTATCTCCGCCTGGCCGAGCAGGAGAACTGCATCGATCATCCGGGGGCGGACGTCTGCATCCTGCCCTTATCGGGCAAAGGGCGGCACAGCAGGGAAGAGGGGGCGCGCGGGGCCATCACGCGCTACGAAACGATCCTCAAGCGGTTCCCTGACGACTACGGCTCGCGCTGGCTCCTCAACATCGCCTACATGGCGATCGGCGGATATCCAGGACAGGTGCCGAAACCCCATCTCATTCCAGGCCTCGCTCCGGATCCGTCGGCCCGATTCCCGCGCTTTCAGAACATCGGGAGCGAGCTGGGGGTTGGCGTCAGCGGCGTGTCGGGAGGACTGGTGGCCGAGGATCTGAACGGAGACGGCCTGGTTGACCTGTTCATTACCCGGCTGGGGCCCAACGATCAGGCGCGTCTCTTCCTGGCCGATGGCCAGGGCGGCTACGTCGAGCACACCGAAGAGGCGGGGCTGATCGGGATTACCGGGGGCCTCAACTCCACCCATGCCGACTACGACAACGACGGCGACACCGACATCCTGATCTTGCGAGGCGCCTGGCTCGGCGATGCGGGCGAGTTTCCCAATTCGCTCTTGCGGAACCGGGGCGACGCCACGTTCGAAGACGTCACCTTCGAGTCCGGACTGCTCTCCTTTCACCCGACCCAGGCGGCGGCCTGGGCCGACTACAACCTCGATGGCTGCCTCGATCTCTTCATCGGGAATGAGTCCCTGGTCAAACTGCCCTGGGTTGGCACGGGCGGGACCTCCGACTATGGGTCGGGAGTGAAGTCGCACCCATCGGAGCTGTTTCGCAACAACTGCGATGGGACCTTCACCGAAGTATCCCGTCAGGTGGGCATCGAGCTGGATGACTTCGTGAAGGGCGTTGCCTGGGGGGATGTGAATAACGACGGGTTGCCCGATCTCTTTGCTTCAGTGATCGCCGGGAGCAACCGGCTGTACCTCAACCGCGGCGCGACCGCTTCCGGCCAATGGCGCTTCGAGGAGCGGGCCGCCGCGGCCGGGGTGACCCTCCCGACCTTTTCCTTTCCGACCTGGTTCTGGGATTTCGATCAGGACGGCTGGGAAGACCTGCTGGTGCAGAGTTTCGACTTGCGGCTCGTGAATGGGGCGCACGACGCAGTTGCCCGGGAGTACCTGGGTCTGCCGGTCCGGATCACCCGCGAGGGAAAATCCGTCGAGATCGAGTACTCTCGGCTCTACCGCAACAACCGCGACGGCACCTTCACGGACCTAGCCCGTGAGGCCGGACTGGAGAAGGTGCTCTTCGGCATGGGGACCAATTTTGGCGACCTCGACAATGACGGCTGGCTCGACTTCTACGTCGGGACGGGCACCCCGGACCTCCGGTCTATCGTGCCCAACCGGATGTTCCGCAATGTGCCGGGAAGAGGAGCGCGCCGCCGGTTCGAGGAGGTGACCCTACCCGGGGGCTTCGGGCACATTCAGAAAGGCCATGCCACTGCCTTCGTCGATCTCGATCGCGACGGTGACGAGGACGTCTACATGGTGATGGGGGGCGCCTACGAGGGTGACCGGTTCGCCAACGCGCTGTTCGAGAACCCGGGCTGGCCACACCGGAACTGGATCACCCTGCGACTGGAAGGCCGGAGCGCGAATCGCGGAGCTTTGGGGGCGAGGGTGGAGCTCGTGGTGGAGGAGCCGAACGGTGAGACCCGAACGCTCTGGCGCACGATTGGGACTGGCGGGTCGTTTGGCGCGGGGAGCTTAGAGCTGCATGTAGGATTGGACCAGGCCACCATGGTCGAGCGCCTGACGGTTCGCTGGCCCGACGCTCAGCGAAGCACTACGACCTATGAGGGCCTGGCCATCAACCGCTACTACCGGATTGTGCAGGGAGAGCAACCGGTGATACTGGATCGTCCGCCGGTTCCTTTCCGAAAGGGTATACGCAGGTAACCGCCGAGTCCCGAGCGCCGAGTGCCGAGTCCCGAGTGCCGAGTCCCGCTTTTCAGCGATAAGGACGGTTCTTGGTCCAGAGGACCAGCGCCCCGCACATGCTGTTGCCGACGAACTCGGCCGGCATCTCGCTGGGGCCGCGGTAGACCTCCATCCCGTAGATATCACCGATCGCTGTGTTGGCGCCGTAGAAATCGCTGGGCCGTCCATCCACCCAGACCGCCGGCGGGCAGGTCGTGGAGCGGGACATGAGGATCAGGCAATCGTTGGGCCGGCACCGAACCTCGACCCCGCGCACAGTTCGGAGCACGTCGCCGAGCCGGCTGTACCCTCGAGCGTGGATCTCGCGCCAGGTGATGTAGAAGCCCGCACCGGTCTTCGCGCGCCGGTGGAAATCGCTGTAGCGGGGGTAGAGTTTTTCCTGGCGGGCTTCCACCACGACGTCGGGTAGCCTTTCTCCGGTGAAGCCGAGCCCGATCTTTCGCTCGAGATCCGATCCCTCCTGAATCAGCATCGGTTCCCGGCGCATTTCGTAGCCGATGGCTCCGATCTCGCACGTGAGCTTCCCTGCCGGGAGTTTCTCGATCGTAACCCTTCCCTTGGCGTTGGTCGTCACATCCGGTGATCGCCCTTTGATGCGGACGAAGGCACCCTCGATAGGCTCGCCGGTCTCGTCGTCGAGCACGAGCAGCCGGAGATTCCCCTCCTTGGCCGCTTGAGCCGGAGCCGTATTCGGCACCAGCGCCAGGGTCAGTAGAGTCAGGCCGATCATCACGACGCGAAAAGGCCGTGAAGGCCCACGGAAACGAGAGGGGAAGCCCATAGACACACCGCCAGCTGGGGCTACCCCTGGAGAATACCACCTCGACTTGAATCCGGAAAGTGCAACGAAATCCGTCCCAACTCTGATCCGAGACCTCGTTGCCTTATTGCCCAGTTGAACTTGCGCAAATCTTCAAGTGTTCCATATTAGGGCCCATCCTTGGGGCAGTACTCCCCCATCGGGGGAGGGTGTGTCATAGCGACGCGCTCTAATCCGGAGTGAACGTGTCAGTTCGATCCGGTTTCTCGTGGTTCAGTCGGCTAACCGCTTGCAGCAAAGACACCTACCGTTCGAGGTGGGACGGCAGGGAATGTGCTGCAGGGCGGGGACGCAGTTTTGATTTCTTCATTCAATCCACGTGAGGGCCAGAAGATGAGACAGCAGCGCTGCGGTTTCCTCTTGAAGGCGGGACTGCCGGCTCTTGCCGCGCTCGGTTTCCTGGTACCGGTGGCCTACGGGCAGGACGCGGTCATCACGGGCAGGGTGACCAGCGACCGGGGGGATCCGATCCCAGGCGCCAGAATCCTGATCCAGGGCACCAATTTCCTGACCTCGACGAACGTCAACGGCCAGTACACCCTGACGATCGCCGCGGCTTCCGCCCAGGGGCAGGCTGGCCAGCTCGAGGTGCGGGCGGTGGGGTACCGGCAGAGCGTCGTGCCCATCAGGGTCACGCCAGGGAGCCAGACCGTCGACTTTCAAATGGTCGCCGATCCATTCCGGCTGGAGGAAGTGGTGACCACCGGAACGGCCGCAGCGACTCAGACCAACAAGCTCACCTTCACGGTCGGGCTGGTTACTGAGGAGCAGCTTCAGATCGCGCCGTCGGTCACCGCGCTGGGGGCCATTCAGGGCAAGATCGCCGGTGTCGAAGTGTTCTCGGCCAACGGGATGCCGGGCACGCCACCCTCGATCAAGCTGCGCGGCGCAACCAGCATTACGGGAAATCAGGACCCCCTCGTCGTAATCGACGGGACCATCAGCTCGTTGGCCTCCATGGCCGACATCGCCTCCGAGGACATCGAGCGGGTTGAGGTCGTCAAGGGCGCCGCCGCCTCGTCACTCTACGGCTCGAATGGCGCCAACGGCGTAATCCAGATCTTCACCCGCCGCGGTTCGCGGCTTCCGGAAGGGAAGATCCAGGTCACTACTCGGGTCGAGGTAGGACAGTCGAAGGTCAACAAGTTCCCTGAAGTGACCAGGCATCATACCTATTTGCTCAACGCCGACGGCACCTTCTACCGCCGGTTCCAGAGAGGGTCGGCCTTCGCAGGGGACAGCGTGCGGGTGTTGCGGTCCAACTGCGACGATGCCCTTGATGCTCCCAATCTTCCGGGCAGCACCTGCCCGGCCAAGGTCGACATCCAGGACCAGGAATACCCGTCCTTCGCCGACGTGTACAACAAGGTGTACGATCCCAGCTTGTTCAGCACCCAGCACATCTCGGTGGGCCAAAACCGGGGCCGGACCAATTTCAACGTGTCGTTCCAGAACACCATCAATCCAGGGTCGGTAGCGAATCTGAAGGGTCAGCAGCGCCAGAATTACCGGATGAACCTGGACCAGGTGCTGAGCGATAGGCTCGATCTCTCGTTCAGCGCCTTCTACGGCCGCAACCACAACAACGAGCCCAGCGCGGGCGGCGATACCGGCCCCTTCTTCTCGCTGGCATTCCTGGAACCGCATGTGGACCCTACCTCGGATTGCGAGATCCAGGATGCCGCGGGTGGAACCGTTTCCTCGAGTTGCAGTCAGAGGGATGTGCCCATCGGTGGCAAGCTGGAATGCCTGAGAAACTGCAACCCCGATGGGAGCCCGTTCCGGGCCTTCGTCCAAGACAAGCGGTCGAATGCTGCTAACCCGCTGTACGACCTCTTCACCGTGGACCGGAACCGGGAGCGCAACCGGTTTACCGGGGGCACCCGGGCTCGCTATCGCCCGTTCACCTGGCTCTCGGCCGAGGCCAACTTCAACTTCGATCAGTACTCGGAGCAGTGGATCGAAGTGGAGCCGGTGACCTACTGGAGCGCGTCGTCCAAGACCAGCGGCTTTCCTGGAAACTTCGAGCGACAAGTCGACAACGTCCGCCACATCAACACCGGCGCCCGGCTTACCGGGAGCTGGACCTATCGGGGCTCGGGCTTGCTGGAGGCCGTCGGCATCACGGTCTTGGGCGCGTTCAGCTACGAGGATGTGAAGTTCAATCGGCTCTATGCGAGCGCTTCGCAGTACATCGTGAAGCAGGTGCCCGAATTCCCCGGTACCAAGCCGGAAGGGCAGCGGGCATTCTCCCAGGAGACCGATGAGCGCACCCGGGAGATCTTCGGCGTCGCGACCTTCGATTTGAGCGGAAAGATTATCCTTGACGGACTCTTGCGGCGGGATGAGTCGTCCCTCTTCGGGCCCGATGCCCGCACCCGCTACTACTACCGGGCCTCCGGTGCGATCCGGCTGCCGCAGCTCCTCGAGTGGGATGGCGGACCCGAGGAGCTTAGACTGCGGGCCTCTTACGGCACCGCCGGTCTCCGGCCCAACTTCTTTGCCCAGTACGAGGTGCTGACGGCGTCGGGTGGCACCTTCATCAAGCAGCAGCTGGGGAACCGCAACCTCCGTCCCGCTCACTCCGGTGAGTTCGAGATCGGGCTCAACACCCAGTTCTGGAACGGGCGGTTTACCCTGGAGTACAACTACTCCGACAAGAAGACCAAGGACGAGATCGTACAGGCCCCGCTGCTGGCGACCACAGGGTTCGCATCGCAGTGGCAGAACATCGGCTCGCTCCAGGCCAAGACCCACGAAGTGGCCCTTGGGGTCCAGGCAATCAATACCCGTGACATCGCCTTGCAGTTCAACGTGACGGGGAGCCGAGTGCGCGAATACATCACCGACTGGCCGCTGCCGAGGCAGGTCTTCGGGACCACGGGAGATTGGGCCGGGTTCGAGTACGCCCCGGGAATACGGCTCGGGACCATGATGGGAGCCCGCTGGGTCCGAACGTTCGACCAGCTGTTGCTCAATCCTGCCAACGCCAATGCGGTTGCGACCGACTATGAGTTGAACGCCGACGGCTACCTCGTGCGCGCATCCACCCGAGGCACCAACAACGAGCGGCCGATTCAGCTCTTCGCCTGCATCGACGAAGCTGGCAACCCGCGGGCCTGCGCCGAGGGAGAGAAGACCACGGGCCGATTCTTGCTTGGGGTAGCTTCGCCCGACTTCCGAGCTGGCTTCAACACTATTTTCAACTACAAGGGCTTCTCGGTTTCGGGACTGCTCGACTGGAGCCAGGGCGGACAGATCACCAACGTAACCTCTCATTGGGGCACCCAGGACTGCGCCGACGTCCGGTGCGACCAGGCAGCCAAGGCCCCTGAGGATCGGATCGCCGAAGGCTTCTATAGCACCGGGCTGTACTTCGGTGCCGCGGCCAACGAGGCCTACGTCGAAGACGCCACCTTCCTCAAGCTCCGCGAGCTATCGGTGAACTACACGTTCAACCAGCGCCAGATCCAGAGCATCGGGCTGGGGCGCTTGCTCAGCGAAGTGCGGGTGGGCCTGATTGGGCGCAACCTGTTCACGATCACGAACTACAGCGGCTTCGATCCGGAAGTCGCGCCGGCAGCCGACGATCCGTTCAAGGGGAGGACCGAGTGGTTCCAGTATCCTCCGTTCCGGACGATCACCGGCTTTATCGAGATCGCATTCTGACACCGACCGCTCTTACGAGGTGACTCACATGGTGACTGGATACCGTTGGCGGAGCTTCCTCGCCGTGGCGTTGCTGGCCGGGGCGGTAGGTTGCCCCAGTCTCGATATCGTGAACCGCAATGCCCCCGAGCGGGAACGGGCCTTCTCCGATCCCGAAACGGTCAAAGCAGCCGCGGCGGGAGCGATCAAGTCCTACATCAACACCCGCTTCTGGTACGAGCCAAACCTCGCGCCGTTCGGGACGATGGCCGACGTGCACTCGTTCTCGTGGAACAACTGGCAGTCGCGCTACTACTCCTCCTACGGGGTCGAATGTCCGTTGTTCTGCGGCTGGGCCAACGAGACCACCCATCCGCGGTATGAACCCATCCCGCTCTGGTGGTATGGGAACTACTCGGTCATCTCTTCGGCCAACGACGTGCTGTTCGCGATCCGGCAATCCGCCACACCGCCGGACCTGGGCGATGATACCGGTTGGGTCGAGGCGATTGCCCAGCTAGCCCAAGGAGCGGCCCACGCGCTGGTTGCTTTGACCTACGACCGAGGCTTCGTGGTCAAGGAGGATACCGATCCTACCACCCTGGCGCTGGTGAGCCGGACCGAGCTCAGGGATGCCGCGCTGGAGATGCTCGACCAAGCGGCGACGCTGGCGGCGGCAGCCGACTTCGGTGGCGCTCCCAGTACCCTGTTCGGCCTTCCCGCCGGCCCGACCTATACGGGAGCCCAGGTTGCCAAGATTGCCCGGACCTTCCAGGCGGAATTGCTGGCGCTGTCCGCCCGGACGACTACTGAGAATGCCGCGACCAACTGGGGGACAGTGGCCACCTACGCCTCACAGGGGATAAGCTCCGGGTCGGCGTTCGATTTCGAGGTGTTCCAGTCCGACCGCTTGACTACCGAAGACTTCTTCAGCGGGGTTGACCAGTGGGGCAGCGACTACGGCACCACGCGCATCGATACCCGCACCTCGCGGCTCCTCTCCACGACTCAGGCTGACCCGTGGCCTGGCGGAGCGGGGAGTCCGCGACCGGTGGATGGCAATGGCAATCCGGTCGGAGGCGTATATGGCATCGACAAACGGCTCGGCGATGGCGGGTTCCTAGGCGGCAACGTCATCGGCGACGGCGAGCCCGCGGCCACTCCGAATTCCGGCACGGACTTCATCTGGAATCCGTCCACCTATTTCATTGCTTCGCGCGGGCAATGGCATCAGAGCAACATCGGGTACATCCGGTATCACTGCCTGGTGGGCTTCTACCCCGATTGTCCCGTGGGAGACGGCAATTTCCCGGTTTTGAGCCGCTA
>JBQTHV010000026.1:0-3833 GCA_052389555.1 Gemmatimonadales bacterium
CCAGGCCCTGGTCGCCGATTTCGGGATCGCGCTGGCGGTGGACGCCGCGGAAGGCGGCAGCGAGGGTGACGCCAAGCGACTGACGTCGGTGGGGGTCAGCGTCGGAACCCCGCAGTACATGTCGCCCGAGCAGGCCGCCGGCGATCGGAAGCTGGATGCCCGGAGCGATATCTACTCCTTGGGCGCCGTGACCTACGAGATGCTGACCGGCGAGCCGCCCCACCTGGGGAGCTCAGTCCAGGCGATATCGGCGAGGATCATCGCGGAGCGCCCCTCGCCCATCGCCTGGAGCCGCGATCTGGTACCGACCAACGTGGAGGCGGCGGTCCGCCGCGCGCTCGCCAAGAGCCCGGCCGATCGTTTTTCCCGAGCCGCACAATTCGCCGATGCCCTGACCGATCCCGGGTTCCGATTGCCCGATACGGGTGAAGTGGCGCCACCCGCGCGTCGTCGAATCCCGCGCTGGGCCGGTGCGGCGGCGCTGGTCCCCCTCTCCCTGGCCATCGGCTGGATCGTGCGGGCGGCTCAATCCCGCAGCGACGAACCTAACCCGGGGCCACCGGCCGTTTTCTACCTGTCCATGGACTCGGGCAGTGTCGTGCCGGGATACCCCGCCCTCTCACCCGACGGCCGCGTGCTGGTCTATCCCGGCGGTGTGGCCGGCGCGAGCCAGCTCTACCTGCGACGCCTGGAGAATCCTAACCCGCAGGCCTTGACCGAAACCGAAGAGGCCCACAGCCCGTTCTTTTCGCCCGACGGTGCCTGGGTGGCCTTCCAGGCAGACCAGGCCATCAAGAAGCGCCGCCTGGCGGATGGCCGGATCGCCATCATCGCGCCGTACGCCGAAGGACTGGCGGGTGCCACGTGGGGAGAGAACGGCCGCATCCTCCTCGCCACCATGCCCACGGGCGCCCTGTTCCAGGTGTCCGACAGCGGTGGCACCCCGGCGCCGGTGGCGATCGCCGGCGAGCGAATGGACTCCGGGTACTTCTTCCCGCACTATCTCCCGGGCGGGCACGCGATCGTCTATAACACCTTGTCCACCGGTGGCCGGCTCGGCGTCCTCGACTTGCGGACCGGGAAGCGCCGGACCTTCGGGCCGGCGTTGCGGCCTCAGTACCTCGCACGGGGCCGGCTCGTGTATGCGAACCCGGAGGGTTTGCTGGTGAGTCAGTCCTTCGACCTCGGTCGCCTCGAGCCGACCGGGCCGCCGGAGGTCCTCCCTGAAGTACTCGGGGTCGGCCGGGGCCGAGCGTTTTACTCGGTCTCGCGCGAGGGCACCCTGGCGGTCATTCGCGGCCAGGGAACCATACTGGACGTGGCCCTCTACGACCGACGGGGCGGCAACCCGAGAGTCCTGCTGCGAAACGCCGGCTGGGCACCGAGGTTTTCGCCCGATGGGAGTCGGATCGCCTACGGCGATGGAATCCCCGATGACGTCTGGATCTACGAGCTCGCTACTGGCGCCAAGCGACGGCTGACCACCGAAGGCACCAGCAGCAACGATCCGCAATGGAGCCCGGACGGCCGGGAACTCGCGTACGACTCGGATCGCCCATCGCAAAAGGATCTCCTGGTCCGAAACGCCGACGGGACCGGCGCCGAGCGGCGAGTGGTGGTTCGGGCTGGACTGCAGTGGCCGTCCGACTGGAGTTCGACGGGATATATCGTGTACACCGAGGTTTCCCTCGATGAGAATCGCGATATCTGGGCGGTGAAAGCGGATGGCAGCGAGCCCCCGTTCGTGTATCGGAACTCGCGGTTTTGGGAACGAGGTGCGCAGGTATCGCCCGATGGGCGCTGGATTGCCTACGATTCCAACGAAAGCGGGGAGTTCGAAGTATTCGTGGATGGGTTTCCCAGGCCGTCCCGCTCTCCGCTCCGCATCTCCCGGGGCGGCGGCCAAAACCCCCGCTGGGGCCCGGCCGGGGGTGAGCTGTTCTACTGGAACGGAAACGAGCTGATCGCCGCGCGGCTCGATCTGCGCAGTTCGCCGAGCGTGTTAGGGCGAAGCACCGTACTCACCACCAGCTACGCGGCAGCCGATCACCCCCAATTCGACGTGCATCCGGACGGCAATCGGTTCGTGATCCTGAACGGCCGGCCCCGGCCGGAGGTGCTCCTCGTGGCCATCAACCCGTTCCCGGCGACGCCCTAGCGACTTCATCGTCTGCGGGTCAGCACCTCCTCGAAGAACTCGATCGCGCGCGGATCGCCCGACTGGCCCAGCCAGAAGATGGCCTGCTTGCGAATGACCGGATCACGATCGGTCCGGGCCAGCCGAATCATGGTGGGAATTCCCTCGCCGTTCTTGAGCTGCGACAGGGCGAACACGGCCTGCTTCCGCACGTCCTGATTCTCGCGCTCGCTCTCCGCCAGCTCGGCGAGCCCGCGGGTCGCCTCGTCGCTCGCTTCCTGGCTCAGCCAGAACACCGCTTGCTTCCGGACACTGGTCCGCACGGAGGAGTTCTTGGCAATGCGGAGGAGCTCCGGCCACACGGTGATGCTGTCGGCCAGCAGCGCGGGCATCAGAAGGTCGCCCTTCACGTCCCGGCCGCGCTCCGCCAGATCCAAGAAGAACTGGCCTGCCGCCCGGGCCGAGACGGTGCCGAGGTCGGTAGCGCCGCGGGTTAGGTCTCGCCAGCGACCCCCCACGTAGGCCCGCACCTCGCGCACGGTGCCCCGCTCCACCTCCAGCGCGACCCGCACCGGCCCTGGATCGCAGTCCGAGATCCAGCCGTCCTGGTTGGTGCCTTCGCGCCAGTTGATGTTCCGCCCGTTCCCGCACACCCCTTCCCGTGCGGCAAAGCTCAGCCGCACCAGCCCATCCGGCGCGCGGGCAATGCGCTGCTCCAGGGTCTGGGCCGGGAGCGGCAGCGCGGCGCACGCACCGGCCAGCAACAGGATCGCTCTCATGGGATCAGAATCTTGGTGATGATGTCGTTGACCCTCGGATCGTTCGACTGGGTAAGCCAGAACAGGGCCTTCTTCTTGAGCTCCTTGTCCGGCTCCTTTTGTACGATTTCGACCAGCTTGTCCACCGCCGCGCGATCGCCTTTCTGCGAGAGCACGAAGATGAGGTGGTCTTTCATTTCGCGGTCGGAGAACGAGTCATAGACCGCGGCGAGGTCTGCGCCGGTCGTCCCCTGGCGCTGTCCCATCCAGAACAGCGCCTTCTTGCGCAGCTCCAGGGGCTCGCTCTGGTTGCGCGCAATCCGGGCGAACCACTCGCTGCCGCCTCGATCGGTCTGCGAGACGCTGAAGATGATCCGCTCCTTGAGCTTGGCGCTCTGCACCTTCCCGTACAGGTCCTGGAGAAACGCGATGTTCTGTGGATCGTTGCTCTGCCCCAGCCAGAAGACGGCCTTATCCCGCAGCTCCTCCGGCACGTCAATGCGCGAGGCGTAAGTCCGAAGGGCCTGGCGCGCCTCGGGCCGATCCTGTTGCGAGAGCGCGAATACCGCCCGCTCCTGGAGCTTGGGGTCCTGCGAGCTCGCCAGCACCGACTCGAGCGCGGCAGTTGCCCGCGGGCTGTTCACCTGAGAGAGCCAGAAGACCGCCTGGCTCCGCACTTCGGCATCGGGATCGGTACGGACTGTAGTGAGGAGCATCTCCTCGATCCGCTCGCCGCGGTGCTGGCTTACGATGAAGACTGCCCGCCGGCGGAGACACACCGATCCCTCGTCGCGCCGCGCCAACACCTTTTCCAGAATGGGGATCGCGCGCTCGGATTCCATCTGCATGACCGAATTCAGCGCGGAGATCTGGAGATCATCTTCATCCCTGCAGCGAGTATCCGCGCGCTGCCCCACTCCCCGCCCCCCCGGCACCGG
>JBQTHV010000027.1:0-1733 GCA_052389555.1 Gemmatimonadales bacterium
GAAAGCGGCCGAGGATCTCGTCTGAATCCATGCCGCGCTTGATGAGCTTGAGGGCGACCCGCTGCTCGAACTGGCCGTCCGCCCGCTCGGCCAGCCACACGGTTCCCATGCCGCCGCGCCCGATTTCTTCGATCAGCCGATAGCGGCCGACGACCGTGCCGGCGAGCTCGCCCGCTTCCCGCCCTTCGAGCAAGTGGGCCGACGCGAAGGTGCTGGCCGAGGCTTCGAGAAAGTCTCCGGCAGCACGATGCGCCGAGAGCAGGGAGCGGACTTCCCGATGGAGGTCGGGGTCGGCGTCGCACACCCGCTGGAGGAAGCCCTCGAGCGCTTCCGGCTCGACCCGGAGCGCCGCGTCGAGCGCCGCCTCGATCGCCTTCCACCGCGCGGGATCGACGGCCATCCTCACGCCTCCGCCAGCTCGCGGTAGAGCCAGGCCTTCGCTTTCTGCCAGTCGAGCTTGACGGTGCTCTGGGCCAGCCCAAGCGATTCGGCGGTCTCTTCGACCGTAAGACCTCCGAAGAAGCGAAGCTCGACGGTGCGGCTGAGCCGCTCATTGAGTGCGGCGAGCCGCTCGAGCGCTTCATCCAGCGCCAGGAGCTGGTCCGCGCCGGTATCGGTCAGGATGGGCGCCTCGTCGAGGCTCAGCTGGGTGCGGCCCGGTCCTCCGCGCTTCGCCGTGCGATTCCGGCGCGCGTAGTTCATCAGGACATGGCGCATGGCGGTGGCGGCGAGGGCCAGGAAGTGCGCCCGATCCTCCCAGCACACGCGCTCGACTGCGACAAGCTTGAGATAGGTCTCGTGGACCAGGGCCGTGGTAGTCAGGGTGTGCCCTTCCGCCTGCCGGCGGAGCGCATTGCGGGCCCGCCGCCGGAGGTCCTCATAGACCAGGGGGAAGAGCCGGTCGAGCGCAGCGCGGTTGCCGTTGCGCCACTCGGTGAGGAGCGTGGTGGGATCGCGTCCGGGCATGGCTTGGCTCTCCAAAATACCGCTGGGGAGGCCCGATCGGCCCGAATCGCCCGGTTTGGGGTTTCCTGAGTTGGCAGGATAGGCCCAGCTCCGGAGGAACACCATGTCTCGAAAGCTCCTTCTCGCCGCGAAGCTCCCGGGGAGGTTCGCTCGCGGGTCGCGCTGGATCGCATGCGGAGTGCTCGCCCTGGCAGTCTCCCAGTGCGGTTCGCCGATAGACGTGGTTGGAGGGGTGTACACGATCAAGTGGACCTTCGTTAATCAAGGCTTCGGTTACGCGGATTTCACCTACGATGCGGAGGAGGGTCCCCCCCAGAAGGTTGAGGACGTGCCCAAGGGGAGCACCCGCGGGGGGACCACCGTAGCAGAGATTGTGGCGCCGACGACCACGGAGCTCTACGTCGTTGTACAAGAAACGGAGAAGCCACGCGGCGCATACAAATACTTCGACGTACAGGTCGCGCCCGACGAGACGACCAATGTCACCGTGATCTGGAACGGGACCGACCTCACGGTGAGCTTTACACCCCCTGGTCAAGCGCCCACCACCTGGAAGCTGGACGGAATCACCGGCAACTCCTCGGGAATGTGGTCGGACCAGACCGGGACCGGAACGGGCGCGTTGACCTTCAATGTCCCTCAAGAAGTACAGCCCGGCCAGACCTACCAGGTGTCCGCCACGTTCAGCGGCAGCTTCACCGCGGTCCCAGCATGGTCCGGAATTCGGAAGAACATCTCCGTCGGCGTCTGCGATCGTCTGTCGCAGA
>JBQTHV010000028.1:0-48399 GCA_052389555.1 Gemmatimonadales bacterium
GGCGGCCTGCTCCGGGTGAGCGACCGGAACCTTGATGATCTCGAGCCGCATGAGCGCCGAGCTGGGATCGGTCTCCGGATTCTCCTGGGTGCAACCGGCGAGCTCGGTCGGCGACCGCACCGGCGCGGAGCCGGAGACATAGACATAGATGTTCTCGGCATCCTTGGGATCGACCAACACGCTGTGGGTATGCGACCCGCGGCAGGTCTGCACGTTGGCAACGTTCTTCGGATTGTCGAGATCGCTGACATCGAAGATCCGGATACCTCGGAGCCGCTCCGTACTCACACTGTCGCGCACCGGGGTCGGGCCGCAGTCCAGCCGCGCCC
The DNA here is from genome assembly GCA_052389555.1 of Gemmatimonadales bacterium. Classification (GTDB taxonomy): domain Bacteria; phylum Gemmatimonadota; class Gemmatimonadetes; order Gemmatimonadales; family GWC2-71-9; genus JABFSM01. The sequence continues at coordinate 330 of JBQTHV010000028.1, forward strand.
CGTAGTCCTCACCGGAGACAAAGAGCAGGTTGCGATACACCGACACGTCACTCTGGGAAGCGGGGCAGTGATACCCTTTCCGAAGCGCCGGCTTGGCCGGATCGGAGATGTCCCAAACCTGGAACCCGTTGAAGCTGCCCTGGATCGCATACTTGCCCATGAACCCGATATCCGAGTTGATGCTCTGGGCGAACGGACCCGTGGCGGGCGAATGGGAGAGCAGCCGCAAGTTCCACGCGGCTTCCCCCGCATCGGTGCGGCCTGGCTTGAGTCCTACCCGCGGATCCTGAGCCTGGACCGCGCCGGCCAGGCCGAGCGTGAGAGTGAGCGTGAGCAGCGAACGGTTCATGATCAGTTCCCTTCGGTGAACAGGAGTTCGACGAGCATCTGCTGCATACGCCGGATTTCGGTTGCTTGATCGACGTTGATATCGGATGCGAGCTTGAACACCAGGAGGTCGCGCCCGCCTTCGGCCGCGAACAGTTCCTTTACCATCTCCACCGCGCCCCGGTGGTGCTGGATCATGGAGGTGAGAAAGAGCCGGTCGAATTCGCTCCCCCGCACTCGACTGAGTTCGGCCAGCTGTTCCTCGGTGAGCATCCCGGGCATCAGCGGCGGGTGAGCACTGTGCATCATGACACCAGTCGGCGTGAGATGCGGCTCCGGCACCGGCTGGCGCCGGTCGGCCAGCCAGTGCTGCATCAGCCGGATTTCGTCCTGCTGGGCATTGATGATCCGCTCACAGAGCCGGCGAACTGCCAGCCCGGCATCATGGGTCGGCGCCCAGCTGGCCATCACCAGCGCCTGGGCATGATGGGCGATCATCCCGGTCAAGAACCGGATGTCCGCCTCGGTGTAGGGGTACCGGGCGCTATCGGCCCGCGCGCGTGCGATGGCACTGGAATCCGCGACCGGCGCAGCGCCAACATGAGGTTGGGCGGCCACGCCGGAAGCAACGACGAGTCCAACCAGGACTCCGGCGGTCCCGGAGCGGAAGAGCACTCTACCAAATCGCATAAACGGCCTGCAGAAAGATACTTCGTTGATGCTCGGTTTGCCGCCGACGCTGCCAACCCGGCAATGGACGGCCGTGCCGAACATCAAGCCGAGCGCCGAGGCCCGGACCCTTGCGCCGCGTCGCGGCGGCCCCATATATACGACGCTCGCGTACCGGAGGATTCCTATGCTCGTCGTCCGCAACTGTTTCGTCGCCAAGCCGGGGAATGCCAGCAAGCTCGCCGCCCAGCTCAAAGAGGCGGCCCAGACGGCCAAGCTGCCGCGCTTCCGGGTCCTAACCGATCTTACCGGCGAGTTCAACCGGGTCATCCTCGAATACGAAGCGGAAAACGCCGCGGCCTTCGAGGCCACGCTCAAGGAGTACGCCAGCAACCCGGCCTGGAGAGAGAAAATGAAAGGCTATACCGAGCTCTGGCAGACCGGGACCCGGGAGATCCTGCAAGTGGCCTAACCCACGGCTACGGCTCGATCCCGACCGCGATCCGAAGCGCGCGGGCCATCCGCCCCGGAAGGTGCTCGAGCCCCCACTCTTTGAGATGATCGAGCCAGGAGGCCCGCTCGGGGGAGAGATCGCGCGGCGGCGGTACCGTGAGGACGAAGAGCGTCCCGTGCCGCTCGAGCACATCCACCGCGGCGCTGCCGTCGTCCCGTCGCTCGAACCGAAGTGAGACCGCGGCATCGCCTACTCGGATATCTCGCAGCACGATCCAGTCGAGCCATGGAGGCAGTCGCGGCCGCACCAGCGTGAGCAGGTTGCCCGGCGCGAACGCGAAGATCCCGAGCAGCGCCTGCACCATCAGGACGATCGCGCTGGCACTCCAGGCTTGCGGCGCATTCGCACGCGGATAGATCGCGGGCAGAACCTGACCCGAGCGGCTGTGCCCGCTCAGCGCCTCCGGCAGCCGGTGCGGCTCCAGCGCTGCCGCGGCCTCGAGCTGGGCCGTCACGACGCGGGCGACATGGTCGTCGAGTCCGTAGCGCTTGAACCCCAGCGCGAAAGTCGCGTTCTCCACCGGCCAAACCGAACCGAGGTGATAGGCCAGCGGGTTATAGGAAGGGTGCTTGCTGCTGAGGGTCCGCACCCCCCATCCCGAGAAGAGCTCGTCGCTGAGCAACCGATCCGCAACGAGACGTGCGCGCTCCTCCGGCACCAGGCCGGTCGCCAGCGCATGGCCGGGGTTCGACGCGATCGACCGGACCGGCTGCTTCTCGGGATCCAGCGCCTCCGCATAGAACTGCTGATCCTCGAGCCAGTACGCGTCGTTGACCCTCCGGGCCACGTCCCGGGCCTGCTCGAGGTAGCGCTCGCCGCCCGCTTCGTCGTCCAGCACCATCAGGATCTCGGCCATGCGCTGCAGCGCGAGGAAGTGGAACGCCTGCTCTTCCAGCGTGGCGATCGGATTCGGGACCATGCGACCATCGGGATAGCGGATCGCCTCTTCCGAATCCTTCCATCCCTGATTCTTGAGTCCCTTGGGCGACCGGGTGTCGTACTCGAGGAAGCCGTCCCGGTCCCGGTCGCCGTACTGGCGGGCCCACTCGAAGAGCCGGTCCAGTACCGGACGATATCGCCGCAGCATGTCGAGGTCGCCGGTCCAGTGCCAGTACTCCGACAGCACCACGACGAACATCGACGGCGCCGTCTGCTCGCCGTAATAGGCCCGGTGCGGGATCAGCTCGAGGTCGGCCTGAGGGCCCCGGCGCATCTCGTGGGGCAGCTTCCCGGGCGACGCGTCCCGCCAGGCCGAGTCGAAGTCGGCCTGGTAGCGCGCCAGAATTCCTAACCCGCCACGCATCATCTCCGGACCGAGCAGCGCGCTCTGCCAGCCGGCCGTCAGGATGTCCCGACCGAAGATGCCAGTGTAGCCCGGCACTCCCGCGTTAGGAAACCACGCGTCCGGGCCGAGGTCGAATTCCCAGGCGCGCAAAGCCAGGAGGTCCTGGGCCCCCTGGGAGAAGGCAGCCGTCAAGTGCGGGTCGCTCGCCGTGAGGCGAGTGCGATGCCCCTCCCACCGGGCCCGCAGCCGATCGCGCTCGGTCCCGCTGCCGTTGTTCTCCGACAGCGGCTCGCGCCAGACCCCGTCAACCAGCGAACCGTACACGAGACTCACCGACCACTGCTCATGGGGACCGAGCGACAGGGAAAACCGGAGAATCACCCCAGGGTCGAAGTCGACCACCGGCACGTGATCGATGGTACGGACGCGAAGTCCCCGGCGGATCTCGTGACCATTGTGGCTGGCCTGGTACTCGAACCGGAGCGACGCGTCGGTCTCGTCCCAACTCCAGCGAACCGTGCCGGGCGGCGAAGCGCCGTCGCCGAGCGCCATGAGGTCGGCGAAGTCGGCATCCACCTCGAGCCCAAGCACCCCCTCCCAGGGTGCCATGCTGTGGTTGGTCACGGTGATCCGTTCCGCCATGCCGCGGCCTACCCGGCGGGTCACGATCACCTCGACCGTGTCCTGCGGCAGGCTCGGACCTTCGGCCGTGCCTCCATCCCGCTGCAGCACCAGATGGCCCTCCCAGCGACAGGCATCGAGCGGCTTGCCGGCCACGTATCGGAGCGGCTGGCCATTCAGGGTCAGGCGGTGCCGGGAGAGGATCCGGGTGTCATAATCGAAGAGCCCTTCGCGCTCGATGCCGGTCACCGTGCTGTCGCGCTCGGCGACCAGCACGGTGTACCCCTCGTGCAGCACCTCACAGGGATAATGGATGTCAATGGACACGCGATCACGCTCCGCTCACCATGATGGACATAACCCGCGCGGATGCTCCCCCCGCGGGGGCCACCATCTTCTAAACGCGGAACGGGTGGGCGAATCGCACAGCGGGGTCTCGGCCGTCGGGGCCCCCCGCCGGGAATCCGCCGAGCCATTCCCGTCCCCGCTCCATCAAGGCCCGGAAGCCGGCTTCGTCTCCTTGCCGCACCGTGGTGCGAATCCGTTCCATCGCGCTGACCAGCCGGTCGAGCGCGCCGAGGCCATAGGGGTTGAGATGCTGAATCTCGAAGTACAGGTGCGGGTTCTCTTCCGCGACCGGTGCCGCGACCGCCAGCTGCCGGTCGAACGTGGTGCTGGAGAGCTCCCGCAGGGCACCCACCGGTTCGCCGGTCTCCGCTAGCGCGGTGAAGAAGCCGATATTGAGCGCGTGCGACAACCCGAGCACCGTCGCCATCACCTCGTCGTGGCGCGCCAGGTCCATGGTCACGACGCTCGCCATCGTTGGTGCAAAGAGCGCCCGGGCGGCGGCGTTGGCAGATTCGACGCCGAGATCAACCAGCACGACATGACGGCCGGAGAGCAGCTCCGTGTCGGGACCGAAGAGCGGATGCAAGGAGGTGACCTGCGCACCGGCATCCCGCAACCGCAAGAGCGATTCGGCCAGCGGAGCCTTCACCGAGCCGATATCGAAGACCACTCCCCTGGGCCGGCGCTCGGCGAGCTCTCCCAGAATCCTGGCCGTGGTGCGCAGCGGGGTGGCGACTACAATGAGCGGGTGATCGAGCGACGCCTCGCGCCAGTCGGCCATCGCGGAAATTCCGCTGGCCAGGCTGGCCGGGTCGGCGATCTCGACCGCAAATCCTTGGGACGCCAGGAAGCGGACGAACCATCCTCCCATTCGCCCCGCTCCACCGATCACCAGCGCCCGCCGTCCGGCACCATGCCGTCTGGACCTAACCCGCTCCTGCTCCTGGGTCGTAAGCGAGGAGGCGATCAGCAGCGTCATCAGCCGGTTGACGAAATCGGAAGACATACCCTCCTCGCGAGCCACGCCATGCGCGCGGTCCAGGACCCGCTTCTCCTGGGCGTAGTCGCGCAGGCTCGTGCCGGCCCGGTTCTTGACCGTCCCGATCTCCCGAGCAAGCCGTTGCCGCCGGGCGGCGAGTTGCAAGATCTGGTCATCCACGTCGGCAAGCGCAGCGCGGAGGTGGGCCATCGTTGTCGGTTGCTCGTCCATAGTCGGTCTCCAGTGGAAAAACGAAAGCGGCCCGGGATCACCGGGCCGCTGGGGTATCGAAGCTTGGCGGTACTACCTATCGCCTCGCAACGCCTCCGGCGCGGCCCGGAAACCGGGCCACGTAATAGCGGATGTCTCGCGAGGTCGCGACCATGGATGCCAGCATAGCCGGGTGGTGCCGGAATCGCAACGGCCGACGTCACCGGGAAGGAGATGAGAGGTGAGAGGTGAGAGGTGAACGCGGATTCGTCTGAGCGGCCCCGACCCTTTGAACTTCAAGGAAAAGTCGGCGTCATCACGGGAGCGTCGAGCGGCATCGGACGGGCCCTGGCGCGGGTCCTGGCTCGTGAAGGAATGAAGCTCGGGTTGCTCGCGCGAGGCCGGGATGGTCTGGAGGCGGCCGCCACAGAAGTGACCGATGCCAGCGGCGAGGCGCTCGTCCTCGCGGCCGACGTGGCCGATGCCGAAGCGGTGCAGCACGCGGCCGACACCGTCGTCGCCCACTGGGGCAGGCTCGACCTCTGGATCAACAATGCCATGGTGAGCGTGTTCGCCCCGGTCGAGCAAGTCACCCCTGCCGAGTTTCGCCGGGTCACCGAAGTCAACTACCTCGGCTACGTCCACGGAACCCTGGCCGCGCTCCGCCACATGCGCATGCAGGATGCCGGTCTGATCGTCCAGATCGGCTCCGCGCTGGCCTACCGCTCGATTCCATTGCAGAGCGCCTACTGCGCGAGCAAGGCGGCGATCCGGGGATTCACCGACTCGGTCCGGAGCGAACTGGCGCACAATCACAGCGGCGTCCGCATCACCACGATCCACCTGCCGGCCGTGAATACCCCGCAGTTCGACGTGGTGCGAAACAAGCTCGCCGGGCATCCCTCTCCGGTGCCGCCCATCTACCAGCCCGAGCTCATCGCCGAGGCCATCCTCCACGCGATCCGGCATCCTCGTCGGGAACGCTGGATCGGCTGGAGCACCGTGCGGGCGATCCTGGCTCAGCGGGTTATGCCGGGTGCGCTCGATCGCTACCTGGCCGCCGCGGGCTGGTCGAGCCAGCAAACCGCGAGCGTCCCTCCCAACCGGCGCGACAACCTCGACGCGCCGCTCCCGGGCGATCGGGGCGCGCACGGTGTCTTCGACCAGGAGGCCCGCGCTCGAAGCCTTGCCATTTGGGCCGCGATGCACCGGGGCTGGCTCGCGGCGGGTGCGGCGTTGGCGCTGGCCGGTCTCGCTGCGGCGGGCTACCGGGCCCGAATCGGCCGGCGGTAAGCATCGGGCGGTACCGCCGAGTGGAGGCCGGGTAGCCGGCTGGTCTCGAGCGACCGAGCTTGCTGCCGCATCCCGCCGGGTGCTACCCTATTCCAAACTCAAACGACCAGCCATGCCGAACCGCGAGTGGCGCATTCGCGAGGTCTTGTGGCACCGGATTGCGAGCGGGATCCATCGCGGGACCCTCACGCCGGGCCAGCGGCTCCCCAGCACCCGGCAGCTTGGCGCTGAATTCGGAGCGGCACCGCGGACCGTCATGGCCGCGTACGCCGAACTGGCCCGCGAAGGGGTGGTCGAGTTACGCCGCCGGTCAGGGATCTACGTCGCCAAACGCCCGGCTTCGGAGCGGACGGTTCCCGGGAGCTCGGCTTGGCTCGTAGAGCTGCTCCTTAAGAGTCTGCAGGAGGGCCTTCCCCCAAGCGCGCTGCCGGGCCGGCTTGCCGAGGTATTCGGCTCACGGCGCCTCCTGGCGGCGTGCATTGCCGGGAACCGCGATCAAGCCGATCACCTGTGCCGCGAGCTACGGGACGACTACGGAGTCGCGGCAGCGCCGCTCGATTCCGAGAGGCTCACGGCGGACCAGAGCACCGCAGTGCTGCGGAGGGCGAACCTGGTGGTCTCCACGGCCCTGGCGGTGATCCCGGCGCGAGCGGCCGCGGGACGATTTCGCAAGCCACTGATCGTAGTTCGGCTGCGGCCAGAGGTCATCGCCGAGATGGTGGCCAGGCTCCGCGCTGGGCCGGTCTATTTCGTCGGCACCGACCCGCGATTCGCGGAAGCCCTGCGAGTGATCTTCGATCCCACTGGCGTGAGCCACCACCTCCGCCCGGTTATCCTCGGCCGGGACAATCCCGACAGCATTCCGCCCACCGCACCGGTCTATATCCTGGAGCTCGCCTACGAGCGCTTGGGTGACACTCACCTAACCCGCCGAGTGAAGCCGCTCCCGAGAGTGTTCTCGGAGGAGACCGCGCGGGAAATCCTGAGCACCATCATCCCGGCGGACCGGTAGCTGGGTCCTCGGCACTCGGCCCTCGGCGGGTCGATGATAACCCGCGGCGCGCCGACCGGAGTCCGGTGGGTAGCAGTTGGCCCCCCCCTCACCAAACTGGTGACCTAACCCGAATCGTCTCGGCAAGCCGTGCAGGGAGCGGTAGAATGACTCGTCCAAATATCGCTTCGACCCTGGACCGCGAAAGGCAGGATCGGCTCATGCAATCGAGAATCGGAGCAGGGGTGGTCGGTGGCTTGATTGGCGGGGTGGTGTTCGGAATGATGATGCAAATGATGAAGGCCCCGACGCCCGAAGGCATGGAGGTACCAATGATGATGATGGTGGCGAAGGTGGTGCGATCCGACAGCGTAGTGGTCGGCTGGCTCTACCACCTCTTCAACAGCGCCGTCATCGGAGGGCTGTTCGGGCTGATCCTCGGATCGAAGCTCGGCACGGTGGCCAGCGGCGGGTTATGGGGAGCGATCTGGGGGGTCATTTGGTGGGTGCTGGGCGGCCTCATCCTGATGCCGATCCTGCTGGGCCTGCCGGCGTTCGCTCAATTCCAGGACCCCATGATGCAGCCGGTGGCCTGGGGCAGCCTGGTGGGACACCTGATCTACGGGGTCATCCTCGGGGTCGGGGCAGCGGTTCTGCTCAAGAAGCGCGCGGCACAGCCGGCGTAGGTAGGGTCATTGCACAATGATCATCCCCCGCATGCCGGCGGTCTGCCCCCCGGCCACCGAGCCGTGGACGGTGCAGATGTAGTGATAGGTACCCGGCGTGTTGAAGGTGATCGGCCCGTGCGTGAACGGCGCATTCTGCACTGCGCTGCTCGGCGCGAACATGGGGCTCAGCACGGAGGTGACGCTGTGCTGTATCCCGATCCAGTTCCAGGTAACGGTACCGCCGACTTGGAGGACAACGGTCTCAGGAACAAAGACATCGTTGCGTACCTCGACGTTGGCGAAAGGCACGGGGCTGGGCGGCGGAGGTGGGGGTGGCGGAGGGCCGGGCGGCGGGGGTGCTGGGGGCGGGTTGGTCACGCCCCCTCCACCGCAGGCGGCCAGGAGACCCAAGAGCACCAAGCACAGGCTTGTTGAGGTCAGGCGAATAGGCACGGTCCGAGCTCCTGCTAGGGATTTGTGGCGCCAGCACCCGGGGGACGTGCGGCTGTGAGCGGTGCAGCACCGGGCGTCCCCCTTCCGGTTTGAAGATATGCGACCATACCTGCCGCCGCCCGGGACTTCGAGAACCGGACAGCGTAGGGTAGCCGGCCGGTCGCTGCAGCACCCGCAGCACTCACCAACCCGCCGGTACCGGCCCCGACCACCACCAGATCGTAGCGGTCATTGGGTACGGGATCCTGCCAGTCGGGAGGGTGAACTTCACTCACCAACCGGCGATCGTGCGCATCGACCGGAAATACCGGCACCGAAGCGCAGGTCATGTCCCCATCGCCGGAGCTCGTGCCGACAGCGCCCGCCGCGTGAGCCGGGTCAGCACCGTCGTGAGCACAATCGCGGAGAGGAGGCCCAGAGCCAGCAAGGCGTAGTACCAGGTTCCCCGTGCGGGAGCTCCACCCGCAGCAACCCGAGTCAGGCTTCCGGCAACGTGGCCATAGTAGGCATAGACCAATGCTCCCGGCAGCATGCCGATGGATCCCAGCAGGTAATCCCTGAACCGTACTCGGGTAATCCCGAGGGCGTAATTGAGCAGGTTGAACGGAATAATCGGGGTAAGGCGGACGAGGAAGACAAACTTGCGTCCCTCCCGCGCGACCGCGTCGTCAAGAGCCATAAACCGGGGAGACCGTTGAAGTCGCCGCTCGACCTGGCGGCGGAGTCCATAACGGGCCATCAGGAATGCGACCGAGGAACCCAGGGTAGCGCCGGCCATGGCGACCACCGTCCCCCACGCGGGACCGAAAAGTGCGCCGGCAGCCAGCGTGAGCAAGCTGCCGGGCACGAACGCGATTTCCGCGACAGCGTACAGCAAGAGGAATCCGATCGGTGCGAGGATCCCCAGCCGCTCAACCCAACCTGCTGCCGTCGGGATCTGGGTCGCAAGCGAACGTCCCGCGAAGAGGAGAGCGAGAACTCCAAGGCCGATGAACCCAACGACCAGGAAGCGACGGAGACGGGGATGACTGAGCACTGCGGTTATTGCCCTGGAGCCCGCCGGCATTACGCAGCGGTGTAAGGCCCAGAGGCCCTGCGGCAATAACCTCTCGATATGGACACGCCCTTCAACTACCATTCGGCTTTCCGCGATGGAGCGACCTTTCCTGCTTTCCTGCGCGCGGCAGTGGCTCAGCGCACGTTGTGGGACACCTTCGCCCCTCGCGCGCCCCTGGTCCAAGAGGCCGCCGCTCGGATTCGGGCGGTGCCGGGATGCTGGCGTCTGTTGGTCCTGGCCGATGACTGGTGTGGCGACGCGGTGAATACCCTGCCGATCATCGCCCGGTTAGAGGAGGCGCTACCCAATCTCGAAGTCCGGATCGTTCCCCGCGACCGGTACCCTGCGCTTCGCGATCGTCACCTTACCAATGGCAGTCGGTCCATTCCCATTGTGATCGCACTCGATCAAGCGGGCGTGGCCCGGGGCACCTGGGGACCACGCCCCAGCTTCCACCAGCGGCGTTTCGAGCGCGAGCTCCGAAACCTTCCTCCGGAGCAACGCTATCGAGAGCTGCGGCGGTGGTACGCGGCCGATCGAGGCCGAAGCACCGCGCTGGAAATCGCAGACCTCATTGAGCCAAGCGCCCCCGCGACCCCCGCCGACTGGCGGGGGCCGTGCCATCGGGACCAAGCCGCGTAGGAGCTACGCCGCGGCGCGCCTCGGCTGGGCGGCACCGATCGCAGTGGGTCGCCCGGCGATACCACCAAGCAGAGCGCCGTACACCAGGTGGCCGAGTAGCGATCCGCTCGCCGTTACCGCGCCTCCCATGTTGGCGCTGAATACCCCGGCGCCCATCATCGGCATCACGACGACCTGCGCGATCAGCCAGAGAATGGCGCCCCAGGTCAGGCCCTTCACGACCGGACTGCCGGGTAGCACCTGGTAGAGCGCGAGCGCATAGATCAGCGGGAAGATGATCGTGCCGTTCACGAAATGCATAATCAGCCCCGCCGTCCAGCCGATGCCCAGGAAGTCGCCCAGGCCCTGGGCGATGTCCATCTTCATGAACCCCATCAGCGGCCCCACCCAGTACATCATCATGGTGATGGCAATCGTTCCGATGAGCCCACCGAGTATCGCCTTGCCTGTATTCGGTTTCATTGTCCTCCCTCCCTTGAGAGTCTCCCAACCCCGGTGTTGGAGACGGCGCGGATCTTCGTGCTGTCACCGCCTCTCCGGGCCAAAATCACCCTAAACCGGTTATTGGTGGCGGGCTCAGCGCCATTACAGATGTCCCGCCCGGCGCTGGGCCATTGCGCGGCCACTCTGTTTCTGCCAGCTTGTCCCAGACAAGCACGGGAAAGGGTGATGCTACTCAGTCGCACGCTGGTCCTGCAGGCCCTACTGGTTGGTTGGAGTGGCCCGCTCGCGGGTCAGGGAGCAACGCTCGGCCCCAAGGACGGGACCAGGCTCACCCCCACCGACACGGGTCGAGTGACGGTGGGCATGATCGCTCCTGACTTCACGCTCGAAGCGTTGAGCGGGCCGCCGGTCACCTTGTCTCAGTACCGTGGGCAGAAGAACGTGGTGCTGGTCTTCTACCGCGGCCACTGGTGACCCTACTGCGCCCATCAGCTCGGGGAGCTGAAAGACTTGCTCACCCCGGCTCAGCGCGAGACCACCGAAGTCATCGCGGTGGCCATCGACGGCCGGGAGGACCTCCAGCGGATGGTGGACCGCGTCGCGCGGGAAACCGACGGACGCAACCCGGACCTCGTCTTCCTTTCCGATCCGGGACACCGCGTGATCGACCGCTACGGGCTGCTGAACCCGTCGGGACGCGGCTGGCCCCATCCGACGACCTACGTCATCGACAACACCGGCGTGGTCCGCTGGAAGTTTACCGAGATCAACTACAAAATCCGGCCGACCAATGAGATGATCCGCGAGGCCCTGGCAGCCCTTCGCTGACACCCGAGTGGCGGTCTCGGGTCCTGTGGGACATTCGGGCAAGCAGGTCGTCCTCCCCAATGGAGGACGACTATGCCGGTGCAACAGTTCGATGCGATCGTCATCGGCGCCGGTGAGGCCGGTGCTCTGCTCGCGAGTCGCGCAGTCGAAGCGGGCAAGCGCGTCGCGCTCATCTACCGCGCCCCCTACGGCGGGACCTGCCTCAACGTCGGTTGCCTCCCGAGCAAATACCTCATTCATCGCGCCGCCATCGCACACCTAACCCGCACCGCCGGCCGCTTTCACATCGCGACCGGGCCGCCCCGGGTGGACCTCGCCGCGATCGTACGGGACAAGAATCGGCTCATCGCCGAGCACCGGGAGCACTCGCTCCGCGAGGCCCAGCAGGCGGAGGGCCTCACTCTGATCGAAGGGGCCGCCCGATTCGTCAGGCCCAGGGAGATCGCCGTGGACGGCCAGCGGCTGACCGCGGAACGAATCGTCATCGCCGCGGGGCTGCGGCCCGATATCCCCCGACTGCCGGGACTCGATCCCGATGCGGCCCTCACCAGCGAGACCTTGATGGAGCTCACCGAAGTGCCCGCCCGCCTGGTCGTCCTGGGCGGCGGCTACGTGGCCTGTGAGTTGGGGCAAGCATTCCGGCGCTTCGGCTCGGAGGTGACCATCATCCAAACGGAAGCGCACCTCCTAGCCCAGGAAGAGCCCGATGTGAGCACCGTCCTGGAGCGCGCACTCCGCGCCGAAGGCATCGACCTGCTGCTCGGGCGGGAACCGGTCCGGATCGCTCACGGAGCCGGCACGGTTCGCGTCATGGTGCGGGATCGGAATGGCGATGATGGCGCGGTCGAAGGTAGTCACCTCCTCATTGCCACCGGGCGGCGGCCTAACACGGATTTGCTCGGCATCGAGGCGGCTGGGATCGCGCTGGACCCCGGCGGGCATGTCCGCACCGATGCCCGGCTTGCGACGAATGTGCGGGGGATCTGGGCCATCGGCGACATCAACGGCCAGCAGCCGTTCACGCGGGTCTGCCAGGAAGAGGCCAAGGTGGCGTTCGCCAATGCCATCGAGGGCCGGCGCATGACGATCGATCGCACCTCCCTCGGCCATGCGGTGTTCACCGATCCTGAAATCGCTTCGGTGGGAGTCACCGAAGAGGAGGCACGCCGGGGCAGCGTCGAGGTCGAAGCGGGGCTGGTCACCTTCGATCAAGTGACCCGGGCCCGCCTAACCGAAGAAACGATCGGCTTGATCAAGTATGTCGTCGAGCGCAGGTCCCGCCGGATTCTGGCCTGTCACATTATCGGTCCGCGTGCGGCGGAGCTGGTCTATGCCGTCACCGTGGTTGTGCGCCGCCGCGGCCGCCTGGACGAGCTCGCGAAGGCGGTGGGGATTTTCCCCACCCTCGCGGAAGGGCTCGAGGGCACGGCCCGCGGGTTGATGCGGCGCATCGCCCCGGACGCGGTGCGCGGTCCGCTCGTCGCGGGACGTTCACGGTGACCGCAGCAAGAGGGGGATACCGGTATGGCGCAGGAGTTCCGATGTAAGGCGTGCGGAGCCGAGTTCGACACCAAGGACAAGCTGGATCAGCACAACCGCCAGCAGCATCCGAGCATGACCCCCGGAGGAGGGACGACTCCGACCGGCACCTGATTCGGCATCCCGCGGCGGCGACCAGGGGCCCGACCCGGGCCCCTGGTCTTATTGGTCGAGCGCCAGCCGAATCACCTCGGCCAGATGGAGGGCGGGGCGGCCCGAGAGCTGGGCGATCTGCTCCCGGCAACTGAACCCGTCGGCAATGACGAGCGTGTTAGGGTGAGCGGCCCGTACCGCCGGGAGCAGGACCCGCTGAGCGAGTTGCACCGAGAGTTCGTACTTCTCCCGCTCGAACCCGAATCCGCCCGCCATCCCACAGCAGCCGGAATCAAGCAGCTCGAAGTCGAGGCCGAGGCGGCGGAGCAGGCGTTCTTCGGCCGTAAAGCCCAGCACCGTCCGGTGATGGCAATGGCCATGGACCACCGCCTTCCGCGGAAGCGGCGGCGGGCTCCAGCCATCTCGTTCGAGCAGCTCGCTGAGCAGCACGACCTGCCCTGCCAGCTTTGCGGCGCGCGGGTCGTCCGGAAACAGGCCGGGCAGCTCGTCCCGGCACGCGGCGACGCAGCTGGGCTCGAGCCCAACGATCGGAGTCCCGGTCTCGATCACCGGATCCAGCACCCGGAGGGTCCGGGCCCAGAGCCGTTTGGCCCGCGCCAGCATCCCCCAATCGTAGAGCGGGCGGCCGCAGCAAAACGGCCCGGAGGGAAGCTGGACATCATAACCCGCAGCTTCCAGCACACGGACCGCGGCCTGTCCGGGGCCGGGCGTGAAATAGTTGGTGAACGTGTCGGGCCAGAGCAGCACCCTGCCGCGCGGGGCGGCTACCGCGGCCCCCCGGGTTAGGCGGCGCCGGAACCAGCGCACCAACGTCGGGGAGGCAAGCCGGGGAATCTGCCGTTCCGGCGCGAACCCGGCAAGCCACTTGATCCAGCTCGAGAACGGCCGGGTCCCCGCGATCGCGTTGGCGAGCGGCGCGAGCGGGGCCGCCCCGCGCGCCCACCAGGGCACCAGCGCCGTGGCATAGGCCACCCGGGGGCGGAGCCGGCCCTGGTAGTAGTGCGCCAGGAACTCTGCCTTGTAGGTCGCCATGTCCACGTTCACCGGGCACTCGGTCTTGCATCCCTTGCAGGCCAGACAGAGATCGAGGGCTTCCCGCACCGCTTCGCTCCGCCAGCCGTCCTGGAGCACGTCCCCCTGCATCATTTCGAAGAGCAGCCGGGAGCGCCCCCGGGTCGAGTGGTGCTCCTCCCGGGTCACCTGGTAGCTCGGGCACATGATGCCGTGCTCGGTCTTGCGGCAGGCGCCCACCCCGACGCAGCGCGCCGCCGCCCGGGAGAACGAGGCGCGGTCCGCCCGGAGCCCGAAATGCGTGTTAGGATTAGGCCAGCGGGCCGCCGGTCCCTCGCGCAGATGCTGGTCCGGGCCGAACGGGTCCACCACCTTGCCCGGGTTCATCTTCCACTCGGAATCCCAGAGCCGCTTGAAGTCGGCGAAGCCCCGCACCAGATCGGGCCCGAACATCTTGGGATACAGGAACGCACGGGCCTGGCCGTCGCCGTGCTCACCCGAGATCGAGCCCCTATACCGGAGCACCAGGTCGGCCCCCCGGTCGAGGAAGCTGAGCCACGTGCGGATGCCTGCCTGGGTCTCCAGATCGAAGTCAATCCGGCAGTGCACGCAGCCTTGCCCGAAGTGGCCATACAGCGCGCTGTGATAGTCGAACTCCCGGAGCAGCGCCATGAAGTCCCGCAGATACGGCCCTAACGCCGCCGGCGGAACCGCCGCATCCTCCCAGCCCTCGTAGGTGGTGCCCATGCCCGGTACCCGCGCGGTGGCGCCCAGCCCCGACTCGCGCACCGACCAGATCCGGCGGGCCTCGCGAGGATCCTCCACCAGCCGCACGGTGGGTCCCCGTCCGCCGCGGGTTAGGTCTCCTGCCAGGCGCCGGGCCTGCCCGGCGGCCGACTCGGCATGCGCGGCGCCGAACTCGACCAGCAGCCACGATCCGCCCGGCGGAAACAGCGACAGGTTCTCGAGATGCAGCCCCTTCCGGCGAAGGAAGTCGGCCATCAGCCCGTCGAACCCTTCGAGCCCGATCGGCCGGTATTCCAGGAGGCGCGGCACGTCGTCCGCGGCGCTGAAGACATCGGGATAGCCGAGCACCAGCAGGGTTCGTTCCGGCCTGGGGTCGATGAGGCGCACCTTCGCTTCCAGCACCACCACACAAGTGCCCTCGGTGCCCACCAGCGCGTGAGCCACGTTGAAGCCGTGCTCGGGTAACAGCGCATCGAGATTGAATCCGGAGACCCGGCGCGGGATGTCGGGATAGCGCCGCCGGACCTCCCCGCCCACCCGGTCGCGCAGCTCCCTGAGCCCGCGGTAGATGTCTCCGCGTCGCCCCCCACCCGTCGCCACCTGCTCGAGCTCGGCATCGGACGTGGGTCCCACCGTCAGGCGCAAGCCATCGTACGTCAGCACGTCCAGCTCAAGCACCTGATGGCGGGTTAGGGGGCCCGGTCCGTACAAATCGGAGAGCACCGAGTGGACCCCGCAGGAGTTGTTGCCGATCATCCCCCCCAGCGTGCAGCGATCGTGCGTCGCCGGATCGGGCCCGAACGTCAGGCCGGCCTGCCGGAGCGCTTCGTCGCGCAGCTTGTCGAGATTGCAGCCCGGCTCGACTCGCGCAAAGCTCCGTTCCCGATCGACCTCCAGCACCCGGTTGAAGTACTTCGAGTGGTCCAGGATGAGTCCCGAATTGCAGGTCTGTCCGGCGAGGCTCGTGCCCGCACCACGGGAAGTGAGCGGGACTTCGAACCGCCGGCAGGCGGCCACGGTCTCGACAATGTCCTCGATGTTTCGCGGGAGGACGACGCCCAGCGGGACCTGGCGGTAGTTGGAGGCGTCGGTGGAATAGGCCGCTCGGGAGCCGGGATCGAAGCGCACTTCCCCCTGCACCCGCTTCCGGAGCTCGCGCTCGAGCGCGGCCGCGAGGCTCAAGCCGGCATCAGGATGCGGATCGGCCGCGCAGGGTGCCTACCAGCTCTCGCACGGTCTGGCGAATGATACCGGCTCGGTCCACGTCCCCCTTGAAGAGCATGGCGGTGAATTGCCGAGCCTGCTCGAGGGTGAGGTGGGGTGGCAGCGGCGGCACATCCGGATCGGTCACCGCTTCGTAGACCACCGGCCGGTCGGCCGCGAGCGCCTGTTCCCAGGCGGGCGCCACGGCGTCCGGAGTATCCACCTTGAGGCCCCGAAGTCCGAGCAGCTCGGCAAACCGGGCATACGGAAACTCGGGGACGAACTGCGAGGCTTCGTACTCCGGATTGCCCGCGAAGATCCGCATCTCCCAGGTCACCAGGTTCAGGTCCCGGTTATTGAGCACCAGAATGATAAGCCGGGGGTCGGACCATTGCTTCCAGTAGTGGGCCACCGTGATCAGATCGTTGAGGCCGAGCATCTGCATCGCGCCGTCGCCGACCGCGGCGATCACGACCCGGTCGGGCAGCGCGAACTTGGCCGCGATCGCGTAGGGGACGCCGGGTCCCATCGTCGCGAGATTGCCGGACAGGCTCGCCATCATGCCGGAGCGGATCTTGAGATCGCGCGCCCACCAGAAGGCGGCGGATCCCGAATCGGCCGTCAGGATGCACTGGTCGGGGAGCCGGGGCGACAGCTCCCAGAACACCCGTTGCGGGTTAAGCGGCTTCGCAGGCGTCCGGGCCCGCTCCTCGAGTACCGACCACCATTCGGCCACGTTCCGCTCGATCCGCTCCCGCCAGGAACGATCCGGCTTCCGTTGGAGATGCGGGAGGAGGGCCCGCAGGGTCTCCCGGGTGTCGCCCACGAGATTCATCTCCATCGGATAGCGCAACCCCAGCATACTCGGGTTGATATCGATCTGCACGCCCCGGGCATGCCCTTCCTTCGGGAGAAATTCCGAGTACGGAAAGCTCGAGCCCACCATGAGCAGCGTATCGCAGTCCGTCATCATGTCCCAGCTTGGCTTGGTCCCGAGGAGCCCGATCGACCCGGTCACGTGCGGCAAGGTGTCCGGCACCGCCGCCTTGCCGAGCAGCGCCTTGGCAATGCCGGCGCCGAGCACATCGGCGGCTTCCAGCACTTCCGGCTCGGCGGAGAGCGCGCCGGCTCCGACCAGCATCGCTACCCTCTCGCCATCGTTGAGGATCTGCGCGGCATGGGCAAGGTCCCCTTCAGTGGGCACGACGCGCGGGACCGTCGTGCCTAACCCGGAATGAACGGTGCCGTGCTCGTGCGGCGGGGTTTCCACCGCATCGAGCTCCTGCACGTCGTTGGGCAGGATGATGCAGGTGACCGTACGCTCGGCTTCGGCGATCCGGACCGCGCGATCCACCACGTGTCGCGCCGCGGCCGGATCGGCGATCATGTGCACGTATTCTCCCGCCACGTCTTTGAACAGCGTGAGGAGATCTACCTCCTGCTGATAGGAGCCGCCCAGCGCCTTGCGGGACTGCTGCCCCACAATCGCCACGACCGGCTGGTGGTCCATCTTGGCATCGTAGAGCCCGTTGAGCAGGTGAATGGCCCCGGGGCCGGAGGTGGCGACGCATACGCCGACTTGCCCGGTGAACTTGGCGTGGCCGCAGGCCATGAACGCGGCCGACTCTTCATGACTCACCCGCACCAGCTCGAACCGGTCGCCGGCCCGCTCCAGCGCGGCAAAGAAGCCGTTGATGCCGTCACCCGGATAGCCGAAGATCCGGCGCACCCCCCAGGCACCTAGGCGCTCGAGCACGAAATCGCTCACGGTGCTGCCCATGCTTACCGCCGCCCGACCGGAATCTCGCGGCGTCCCGGCAGCTCGCGACGGGCCTTGTCGAGATGCAGGATCACCCGGTTCTCTTTCTCTTCCACGTAGTAGGTGTTGATCGGCTCACGGGCCGGCCCATTGACGACCGCGCCGGTACGCACGTCGAACTGGGAGCCGTGCCAGGGGCACTGCACCTGTCCGCTGATCATCACGCCGTCAGCCAGCGATCCGCCGCGGTGGGTGCAGTGGTCATCGAACGCCGTATAGCCATCTTCGGTGCGGGCGAGCACGATCCGACGTCCTGCTACGTGCAGGAGCTTCATCTGATCCACCGCCAGCTCGCCGGCTCGCGCGACCACCAGGTCGCCCTCCCGATTGGGTTCCGACCGCGCTTCCTTCCACTTGCCGGCTTCGGCATAGCGGTGATCCACGCCGATCTGGTTGCGGGCTACCAGAATCGATCCCAGGTATCCGCTGATCGTGAGGAAGATGGTGCCCAGGGCCTCTCCGGCCAGCACGGCGAGATCGGGCGGGCCCCCGAACCCCCCGCGCCGCCACCAGGCAACCGCAAACAACACCAGGGCGGTCACGTTCAGCGCCAGATGCCAGGTGGCGCGCCGCTTCCCCGAGCTCTGGGGGGGCACAGTATAGAGGTAGTCGAGCAGGCCAGGTATCGCGGCGAGCAGGCCCGTCACGATCCCGACCGGTACGAGCCAGGATGCCACCAGTTCCAGCTGCGGAGCGGTTGCCAGCTTGCCCGCGAGATCGAACCCGAACGCGCCGATCAGAAAGGCAAGGGGAAAGTGGACCAGTGCCGGATGAATCGGATGACCTCGGAAATGAACCTTGCTCCGCATGACAACCCTTCCTGTCTAGGCCGTCCCTGGGGGTGGACGGCGTCCGGGCGACGTTCGACACATCACCGGGCGAGGTTGGCGCCGGTGTCGCTGTGCGGATAGACTTTCGGCCATGCACGATCCCTCGCTTTCGCGCCGCGAATGGCTCGCCGCCGCCGGCCTCACTCTCGCAGGTCCAACCTTCGCCCCCATGCCGAGTGCCGAGCCGTCCAGCCGCCGAGCCACCGAGCCGCCCAGCCGTCCAGCCGCCGAACCGTCGGGATTCGACCCCTGGCTCGAGATCGACAGCGCCGCGCTGGCCCACAACGCCTCTACCGTGTCGCGCCTTGCGGGTGGAAGACCGATCCTCGCGATGGTCAAGAACAACGCGTACGGGCTGGGACTGGCAACGGCCGGGCCGCTCTTCGATCGCCTCGCTCCGATTGGGGGATTCGGAGTGGTGCGCCCCTCGGAAGCGGTCGTGCTCCGCGAAGCAGGGGTGGCCAAACCGATCGTGCTGATGGGTCCCGCTTCGGACCAGGAGGCCGAGCTCCTGGTTCGGCAATCGACTCGGCTTACCCTGTCGGCCCCCTCCGATGCCGACCAGATGATCCGCCTGGCCCGGCGCCTGGGACGAGCGATACCGGTGCATCTCTACGCTGATACCGGCATGCACCGCATGGGCCTCGCGTACGATCAGATCCTGACGAGACTGGACTCGCCGCTCCGGCAGGCGATCCGGATCGAAGGGGCGATGACCGAGCTCGTCGAAGACGAACCATTCGACCGCGAGCAATCGGCCCGACTCGCCGCCCTCGCGGAGACGGCTCGCCGGGGCGGCATCGAGCTGGGCCGGCTCCACGCGGCCTCGTCCGACGCAATCCTCCGGCCTAACCCGGCGACATTCCTGGATCTGGTGCGGCCCGGCCTCGCGCTCTACGGCGGGTATCCGACTCCGGAGTCCCGCGCCCGCGGTGAGCTCCGGCCCGCCTACCGGCTCAAGGCCCGGGTGATCCGGCTCGACCACCTCGCGGCCGGCGAAGGGGTGAGTTACCACCATCGCTACCGGGCGGAGCAGCCCACCTGGATCGCCACGCTCGCCATCGGGCACGTGGACGGCTATCCCGCCGGCGCGGTGAAGGGTGGCACGGTGCTGGTCGGCGATCGCCTTTATCCGGTGATCGGGACCATCAGTGCCAGTCACACCCTGATCGCGCTTGGCCCCGAGCCAAGGGTTGCGGTCGGCGATGTGGCAACGCTGGTCGGCCCGGACCGTCCCGAGCTCCATCCCAACGAGGTCGCCGCCCGGAGCGGCTGGTCGGAGTACAACATGTTCATGCACCTGAGTCCCAGCCTGCACCGTACCGTCGTGTCCTAACCCGCATGCAGCGCCGCGAGTTCCTCGAGTGGATCCGCTGCGCCGGGCTGGCCGCGGTGATCCCGAACGGCTGGCGGGTGAGGTTCCAGCCCAGTTTCGCGGACGATCCCTTCACGCTGGGAGTAGCCTCGGGCGATCCACTCGCCGATGGGGTAACCCTCTGGACCCGGCTCGCCCCGCGGCCGCTCGAACCCGATGGAGGGATGGGCGGCGCGCGGGTGGCGGTCCGGTGGGAGCTGGCTCGCGACGAAGGGTTTCGAAACATCCTCCGCCGGGGCCAGGCCACGGCGGCACCCGAGTTGGGCCACAGCATCCACGTCGACCTGAACGGTCTCGAGTCCGGCAGCTGGTATTTCTACCAGTTCACGGCCGGCGACGCCGTGAGTCCGGTGGGGCGAACCCGTACCGCCCCGCCCGCGGCCGAAGCCGGGCCGCTCCGCCTCGGGGTGGTCAGTTGCCAGCACTACGAGCAAGGCCTCTATACCGCCTACCACCATCTGGCCCAGGAAGACCTCGACCTGGTAGCGCACCTGGGGGACTACATCTACGAGTATGCCCCGATCGCCGGGCGGGTCAGGCGGCACGCCAACCCGGAAATCATCGCCCTGCCCGACTACCGGATCCGCTACGGCCAGTACAAGTCGGACGCGTTCTTGCGCGCGGCCCACGCCCGCGTCCCCTGGATGGTGACCTGGGACGACCACGAGGTGGACAACGACTACGCCGGCCTCCACGGCGAGAACGCCATGGAGTCCGAAGACCAGATGCAGGCCCGCCGGGCCGCAGCCTACCAGGCCTGGTGGGAGCACCAGCCGGTCCGGGTCCCCCGGGTTAGGTCGTGGGCCGATCTGACTATCCGCCGGCGGTTGAGTTGGGGGAGCCTCGCCGACGTCTGGATACTGGATACCCGCCAGTATCGGAGCGACCAGACCTGCGGCGGCTTCCGCGCGGTCGTGCCGTGCGAGGCCATCGGGGACCCCGACCGCACCCTGCTGGGTCGCGAACAGGAGCGCTGGCTCGAGCGCGGGTTAGGCGCGAGCCGGGCCCGCTGGCAGGTTCTCGCCCAGCAGATCATGCTCGCGCCGTTCGACGACCTGGCCGGGCCGGACACCCGGCTCTCCATGGACCAGTGGAGCGGCTATCCGGTGGCCCGGGACCGGCTGCTCGACACGATCGCCCGCACGGCCAGGAACCGCACCGTGGTCCTGACCGGCGACATTCACTCGAATTGGGTGAACGAGCTGCGAGAGGGATTCCGCCGGCCCGACCGGCCCACCATCGCGGCGGAATTCGTGGGCACCAGCATCTCCTCGGGTGGCGATGGCGTCGACGTATCGCCCACCGTCAACGAACAGACCCGCCCGGAGAATCCCCACCTCAAGTGGCAGAACGCCCGCCGCGGCTACTTCACCTGCACGGTGCGGGCGGACGAGTGGCGGACCGACTACCGCACGGTGCCCTACGTCACTCGGCCGGGCGCGCCGATCGCCACCGCCAGCCGCTGGCGGGTCGAGCACGGCCGGCCGGGCATCGAGGCGGTCTAGTCTCGCTTCAGCTCCACCACGATGACCTCGACCGGGTCCTTGCCCTCGTTGAGGTCCGCATGCTGCTTGCCCGGCGGATCGGCGCCCAGCCAGTACGCCTTGCCCCGCTGCCACTCGTAGGTCCCGGTCTGGCGACCCTGCTCGTCCACCACCTTGAGCCGCCCATCCGTCAGCGCGATTAACACGCGGCTGTGCTCATGCCGGTGGTACGTGAGCGGCTGGTTCGGCATGATAATGGACTTCCAGACCCGGACCTGGGCATTCTCGAACTGCGGCTCCCGGCGGGTCGCTTGCTGAGGTGGCTGACTAGTCATGATCAGAGTCACTCCTGCGGCCGCGAAGAGCCATGGTCGGAGCATAGGCTATTGGCTATTGGCTATTGGCTATTGGTTGCTCGGCGCTCGGCACTCGGCGCTCGGCGCCATGGTTCACTATTCACTGTTCACGCAGTTCCCTCTCACCTCTCACCTCTCACCCTCTTACCCCTCACCTTCTCACCTTTCACTCTTCACCTTTCACTTTCACTTTTCACTTTTCACTTTTCACTTTTCACCACGCTATCCCATAGTCCTCGCCGTGGTTGCTCGACGCCCCCCACATCGAGCCGAGCTTACGATCGAAGAGAATCGCGTTGATCGGCCCGGAGGTGCGCTCTTCGAATTCCAGTGTATAGCCCATCCGGCGCAGCTCGCTCCTGGTCCATTCCGGAATTGCGTTCGCCAGGAGCATCCGGCCCGGCCGCGCCGTATGGTTTCCGAAGGACGACCGCATCTGGTACGAATTCAGGTTCGGGGCCTCGGCCGCCTGCTGCGGTGACATGCCGAATTCCACGATATTGAGGAAGAACTGCAGCAGGTTCTGGTCCTGGCTGTCCCCGCCCTGCACCGCGAAGCTGAGCCAGGGCAATCCGTCCTTGAGTGCCATCGTTGGGGTCAGGGTAACCCGCGGCCGCTTGCCCGGCTCGACCACGTTGAAGGGGCCATCGGTCGGGTCCAACACGAACTGCTGCATGCGCTGACTCATCCCGATCCCGGTTCGGCCCGCGATGACCGCGGGGATCCATCCCCCGCTCGGCGTGATGGACACCACCCACCCCTCCGCATCGGCTGCCTGGATCGAGGTGGTCCCGCGCGTAAAGGCATCCCGAAATTGCTCGTCGGATTCGGGCGGCCCTTGAGGAACCGGACCACCGGCCGTCGGAGCTCTTCCCGTCGGGCTCCAGCGGCTTAGCAGATCGCCAAACGGATTGGTGCCGCCTTGGAATGGATACGGATCTCCCGGCTTCACGGTGGAATCGTTGCGCTCCCAGTTGATCTGCGCGTAGCGCTGCTTGGCGTACTCCTTCGAGAGCAGTCCCTGCACGGGCTCCTCGGGAGGAAAGGCCGGGTCGCCGTAGTAGAAATCCCGGTCGGCGTACGCGAGGTTCATCGCCTGGTAGAGCGCGTGAACGTATCGGGCACTGTTGTATCCCATCGTCTTGAGTTCCGCGTTCTCCAGAATGTTGAGCGCCTGGAGCAGCACCGGTCCCTGCTGCCAGATCGGGAGCTTGTAGACCGTGATGCCGCGGTAGGTGGTGGCGAGGGGCTCCTCGATCTTCACCTTCCAGTTGGCGAGGTCCGCCAGGGTGATCACCCCGCCTTCCTCCTGCACCCCCCGGACGAACTCCTGCGCGATGTCACCCCGATAGAACCGCTCGTAGGCAGCGTAGATCGCCTCCTTGCGACTCTTCCCCGAGCGCAGCGCGGCCTGCTCCGCGTCGACCAGTTTGCGCAAGGTGGCCGCGAGGTCCCCCTGCCGAAAGATCTCGCCTGCCACGGGCGCCTCGCGCGCTTCGCCGGGATGAGTGAGGAACACCGCGCGCGAATACTTCCACTGCTTGATTCGCGCTTTGTTCGATTCGATTGAGTTGGCGGTCTGGGCCTCGATCGGGTACCCATCGGCAAGCTGGATCGCAGGTTCCAGCACCTCCCTGAGGGAGAGCTTCCCATATTCGGCCAGCATCGTCAGGAGACCGCCCGGGGTACCGGGCGTCACGGCGGCGAGCGGACCATGCTCGGGCGGGAACCGCATCCCCTTGGCGCGATAGAATGCCGGGGTGGCACCGGTCGGTGCCACGCCGAGGGCATTGATGCCGATAACCTTCTTGAGACCGGGGTGATAGATCAGCGCCTGGGTCTCCCCACCCCACGACAGCACATCCCACATCGTGGTGACCGCGGCGAGCATGGCACCAGCGGCATCGACTGCGTTCCCGCCCTTCTGGAAGATCATCGCGCCCGCTGTGGCGCCAAGCGGTTTCCCGGTGATCGCCATCCAGTGACGGCCATGCAAGGGCGGCTTCGCGGTTCGCTGGGCCGCTACGGGGGCAGCGGCCAGTACGCAGGCCCAAACGGTGATCAAGGATCGGCACATGGTAGCACTCCGGTTGTTCGCCATTGGCTATTGGCTATCGGCTATTCGTTGCCCGGCACTCGGTACTCGGCAATGCCGGCGAACCTTTCACGTTTCACGTTTCACCTCTCACTTCTCACCTCTGACCTCCATGACGTCCACCAGCTCGGGCGACTTCGGGTCGGCTGCCAGGCGCCCCATCGCAATGTCGGGATCGTGCTCGAAGAAGAGCCGCCAGTTGCCTTCTCTCGCTTCACGCAGGAGCTGCCGCTTGGTTTCGAGCGTCCGGAGCGGCTCGACATCATAGCCCATGATCCACGGGAGCGGGAGATGGTGGCGGGTCGGTACCAAGTCCGCCAGGTAGAAGAGCTGCTCTCCCTGGCTCGAGACCAGCACGCCTTGCAGAAAGGGAACGTGGCCGGGGATCACCCGCACCGAAATACCGGGAAACACTACGCCATCTCCGGTCAGCAGCCGGAACCGGCCCGCCGCGGCCACCGGTTCGTAGTTGTGCGGCAGGTAGGAGGCGCGGGTTCGCTCGTTGGCCGTTCGGGCAAACTCCAGATCCCCCGCCTGAACCAGGTAGGTCGCGTTGGGGAACGAGAGCCGGATCGTGCCCCTGTCGATCCAGGTGTTCCCCCCCGCATGATCGAAGTGCAGGTGCGTGTTCATCACCCAGCGGACCTCCTCGGGGGCATACCCCGCCTCGCCCAACGCGGCTTCGAGCTGGGTTCGCCCGCCGGGGCCCGGGTTGGCCACGCCGTAGATATCCCGGAACTTGGCGTCCTCTTTGTTGCCTAACCCGGTGTCCACCAGGATGAGCCCCTCCGGATGTTCGATCAGGAGACAGCGGAGCGCCAGGGGGATCCGATTCCGGTCGTCCGGGCGGATTCGCTTTTCCCAGAGCGGCTTCGGTACGATCCCGAACATCGCCCCCCCATCCAGGCGCTGAAGCCCGCCCTCCAGCGCGTGGCAACGGAGCGCCCCGACCTGAAAAGCAGAGGTCAATCGATCGCCCGGCCGCCTGACCGCCTGTCCGCCATCCATGCTCGGCCTGTTCGCCCGGTTCGCCCTGCTAATGCATCGTCCGCCGCCGCCGGACCGGCCGGCGCTGCAACAGCTCGAGATCGAGCAGGGTCCGCACTCCCGATTCACGAGCCAGCCGCACCAGCCGGCCGAGCAGCTGCGCCGTCGCGAACGCGTCGCCCCCCGCGCGGTGACGGGCCGGATTGGTGAGCGCGAACCATTCGGTGAGCCCGTCGAGCCCGCAGGATTCCAGGTGAGGCAAGAGCCGGCGCGCGAGGCGCACCGTGCAGAGCCAGCTTCCGCTGAGCTTCAGCGCCCGCGCCCGGCTCAGCTCCGCCGAGACGAATCGCCAGTCGAAGCGCGCATTGTGGGCCACGAAAACCCGCCCTGCCAGCGCATCGAGCACCGCTTCGGCGACCTCGCTGAAAGGCGGGGCGCGGCGCACCATCCCGTCGGTAATCCCGGTGATCGCGCTCACCCACGGTGGAATGGAGCGCCCGGGGTTCACCAGCGATTCGAACACCAGCTCGCAGCGCTCTCCCTGGACCAGGACGACCGCGATCTCGGTGATCCGATCGACCCCGATCCGGAATCCTCCCGAGGGGCGGCCGCCCGTGGTCTCCACATCAACCACTGCAAAGGCGCATTCTTCGAGCAGCGGCGCCCCGAGCGCGGCCGGCACCAGCGCCCAGCAGCCGTCGGCCAGGCGATGGACCCGGGGATCGGCGCCCAGCAGCGCGACCGCGATCCGCTCGGCCACCAGGTCGGGCGCCGATCCCAATCCTAACACGCGAGACGCCAGCCAGGTCGACGACCGGGCCCCCTCTCGAAGCGAGGTGAGCGCCCGGTCCACCAGGGTCGACTCCGGTTGCGCCGCAAGCGGTTCGATCATGGTTCGTCTCGCCGGATGGGGAGCGTCATGCAGCGGGCCCCGCCACCCCCGCGCACCAGCTCGCCGCCTTCGATGGTGATCGCGAGTCGCCCCGGCACCGGCCCCTCCGGTTGTTTCGCCAGAAACTGAGCGCTCGGCACGATCCGGAATCCGGTTGTCTCGAGTTGCCGCAAGGTTTCGAGGTTCCTCGCGTAGGTCACGACCACACCCGGCGCGAGCGCCAGTGCGTTGCACCCGGAGGCCCACTGTTCCCGATCCTGGCTGAGCCGGCGGGGTCCTCCGGCCAGGATCGGCTCGAGCGGCAAGCCGGTCTGAGCGAGGGCGGTGAACAGATCGGCCTGTTCC
Organism: Gemmatimonadales bacterium; assembly: GCA_052389555.1. Taxonomy (GTDB): domain Bacteria; phylum Gemmatimonadota; class Gemmatimonadetes; order Gemmatimonadales; family GWC2-71-9; genus JABFSM01. The sequence goes on from JBQTHV010000028.1 coordinate 26,456, forward strand.
CGCACCGCCGTTTCACCCCGCTTGCGATGCAGAATGGTAAGGCGCTCCGGCCCGAGGAACGCGGGAGGATACACGAGGCAGAACTCGCGATCCACCTGGGTGAAAAGCATGTCCAGGTGAATCGCGGTGGGACTGCCTGGCATCACCACTACGATCACGTCCCGCACTCCCGCCCGTTCGAACGCCAGGTCGGCGAGCTGATCGAGCGCGCCCGGCGAAGAGCGCTCGCTGAACCCCACCAGCAGCAGATCCTCGCGGAGGACATGCACATCCCCGCCTTCCAGCGTGTAGTTGGCGCGCCGCTCCTCCGATCCGTCGTAGAGGAACCCCGCATTGGCGAGGCCGGGATGGAACGCGAAGAGGGTCTTGATGAGCAGCTCCTCGGTCCAACGGCTGCGATACCGCATTGAGCCCACCACCACGTGACTCCCGATCACCATGCCGGTGTCTCGCGGAAAGAACAGGTTCGGGAGCGGGGGAAAGACGAAGCCCGTTTCGTTGAGCGCTCGGGCAATGGGTCCCGGTTCCTCCTCGGTCCCCTCGATCAGCATCTGGATCATGGTGCGAGGGGGCAGCCGGCTGAGCTGCTGGGCAAGCGGTTCGGAGGGCACCACCGCGAGGGCGCGCCCGATCAGATAATCCCGGGCTTCCTCCTGCGCGAGGACTTCGGTAAGGAGATCGGAGAGTTGCAGAACGGTGGCGAACCGCTCGAGCACCCGGACCAGCCGGGCGTGCTCGCGAGCCGAGACTTCGAGCCCGATCAGATCGTCATAGAGAAAGTCCTCCCGGTTCTTCGGCGTCACCGCCTCGAGCTCGAGCCCGGGCGTGTGCACCAGCACGACGCGCAACGCGCCGATCTCCGAGGTAACCCGGACGGAAGGCACGGTAGGAAGGTAAGAGGTGAGAGGTGAGAAGTGAGAGGTCCACCCCTTACCGCTCACCACTCACCTCTTACCTCTCACTTCTCGCCTCTCACGTTCAGCGCGTAGCTCAGGGTCTCCAGCTCCAGCACCAGATTCACGGTCTTGACCGTGACGGTGGCCGGCACCGCGAGCTGGACCGGAGCGAAGTTGAGAATCGCGGACACCCCCGCGTTCACCAGCCGGTCGGCCACACTCTGGGCCGCCTCGGCGGGCGTCACCACGGCGCCAATATCCGCCCGGCGCTGCCGGAGGTCGCGCTCCAGTCGGGCGATATCGCGGACGACCAGCCCGTTCAGCTTCCGCCCGATCTTCTTGGGATCGTTATCGTAGAGGGCCGCGAAATCGAATCCCTGCTCGCTGAACCCGCGGTACTGCACCAGCGCACTCCCGATCTTCCCCGCCCCGATGACGATCACCCGATAGCGGCGGGTCAGTCCCAGAATCTCTCGGAGCCGCGCAATCAGCGCCGCCACCGGGTACCCGAGGCCCCGCTTGCCGAAGGACCCGAAGAAGGAGAGGTCCTTTCGCACTTGTGCCGAGGTAGTGCCCCCCCGCGCCGCCAGCAAGGCCGAGCTGGCGGTGGTGGCCCCCTGCGCGCGAAACTCTTCGAGAAACCGGAGATACAGGGACAGCCGGCGGACGGTCGATTCGGCGATCTTGGGCACGATATGTGAAAGTTTTCACAAAGCTAGTCTCTCCCCCATCCGGCGTCAATGAGCCGGGCGTGGAGCCGGACGAACTCGCCCGGGAGCACCGTCTCAGGCCGGGCCGTCGCCGCGAGCCCGCAGGCTTCGAGCTCGGGCCTAACCCGCTCGGGCGGCCAGCCGGTGAGCTCCCGGAGCCCGCGCAGGAGCTGCTTGCGCCGGTACCCGAACAGCCCCACCACGAGGCGCCGGAACGACTCGATCTCCTGGTCCGGCACTAGCGGAGAGCGGAGGGGGGTGATCCGCACCACGGCAGAATCGACCTGGGGCGGCGGGCGGAATGCTCCGGCCGGCACCCGGAAGAGCCACTCCACCCGGGCCAAGACCTGCACCCCCACGCTCAGCGCGCCGTAGGCCGGGTCGCCGGGCGCGGCCGCGAGCCGGTCGGCGACTTCTTCCTGCACCAGGAAGACGATCCGCTCGGGCCGCGGGGGAGCGAGTGCCTTGGCCAGCAAGGGGCTCGTGATGTAGTACGGGATGTTGCCGATCAGGTAGAGCGGTTCGCCCAGACCGGCCCCGGCAGCGTCCCGCCAGTCGAGCTCCAGCGCATCGCCTTGCCTAACCCGCACGGCCGGGAGCGCAGCGTGGAGGGCATCCCCCAGCTCCCGGTCCTTCTCGATCGCGGCGAGCCGGAGTCCGCCCGGGCGCGCCAGCAGAACCCGGGTTAGGGTTCCGCCCCCGGGACCGATCTCCAGAACCCGGGCGCCAGCGGGTGGATCGAGCGCGCCGGCGATCCGCGCGAGGATCCGCCGGTCGGACAGAAAGTGCTGGCCGAGGCGCTTCCGGGAGCGGGGGCGGCGGGGAACGCCCAATCAGAGGCGCAGGAGCAGCAGGGTGCGATCGTCCGCGGCTCGCGGCGCAAACCGGTCCACTTCGGCTAGCGCGCGGGTTAGGATTTCCTCGGGCGGCAGGGTCCGCCACTCCCCCAGCAGCGCCAGGAGCCGCCCTTCGCCGAACCGTTCCCCCGCCTCGCTCCGCGCGTCCACCAGGCCGTCGGTCCACAGACCCAGGAGGTCGTCGGGGTGCCACTCGACCGTCAGCGACCCGACAGGGGACGTCCCGCCCAGCCCCAGCGGCGGCGCCGTCGCGTCGAGCCGCACCGGCTGGCCGGCTGCGGGAATCCGGAACGCGTGCGCGTGTCCCGCATTGGCCCAGGTGAACCGGCCGCGGGGCCGGTCCAGGATCCCATAGAAAATCGTGAGGTAGGTGTCGTTGGACGAGAGCCGTTCGCCAAGACTGTCGTGCAGCGCGCGCAACGTCACGTCAGGGGATGCCCCGCTGCCGGAGTGGATCCCGGCGGCCGCCATGACGGCGGCCATCACCAGCGCGGCCGGAAAGCCGTGCGACGCGACGTCGCCGACCATCACCGCCACGGCGCCGAGGCCGAGCCGGTTGAAGGTATAGAAATCCCCGCCGACCGCTTCGGTCGGGATACACCGGGCCGCGACGCGGGCATCCCCGCGCAGCACGGCCGGGTCCGGCATCAGCAGCCGCTGGAGGTTGCGCGCCAGGGTGAGCTCATCGCGCAGCCGCTGCTGCTCCCGTTCCTGCTCGACCAGGCGGGAGAGTTGAATCGCCGCGCCAATCTGGTTGGCCGCGGCGGCCACGATCTTCTGATCTGCCGCGGAAAACCGGCCGCCCCCCGCGTGGTCGGTGAGATTGATCACGCCGAGGCAGCGCGAGTCTCCCGAGGAATCGCGGAAGGTGATTGGGATGCTCATGTACGCTTCGCCGCGATACCCGCGTTCCGGCTGGCCCCGCTCGCCGGCCACGCCCACCTGGGGCCGCGCCTCGCGGGCCACCTGCGCGGCGACGGAAAGCGGGTCATCGAGGGGAATCTCGGGTGCCAGGGTCGCGTTGAACCCCTGGGCCGCGACCGTCCGGAGGGTGCGCCGGTGATCGTCCCGCACCGCGATCGAGGCCCGGCGCGCGCCGACCACTTCACTCACGGCGCGCACGATCGTCGCCGCGGCCTCCTCGAAGCGGACCGTCTGCCCGACGACCTCGCTGATCGTGTAGAGGAGATCGATCTCTTCGTACCGGCTGGCGAGCTCCGAGGAAACGAAGGTGTTTTGCCGCTCGAGCCGCTGCATATGCGTGAGCAGCGACTCGGCTGCCGCCCGGACCGCGGGCTCGCTGCTCGCCTCGAGGATCGGCCGAAGCCGCTTCAGCAGCGCGGCAGTGTCATCCAGATGGTGTTCCCCTGCTCGTTGAAGTCGACCCGATCGGCCAGCTGGCGAATCAGAAACAGCCCGCGGCCGATCGGACGGGCCAGGCCATCGGGCAAGGTGGGATCGGGGATCAGCGCCGGATCGAAGCCGGGTCCGTCATCGGTGACCTCGAGCCGGATCGTCTCGTCACCGACGAGGGCGGCCACCCGAACCATGCGGTTCGGATCACCCGCCGAGCCGAAGAGAATGCTGTTGCTGATCGCTTCGGCCAGCAGGACCCGGAGGCGGAACAAGGTGCGACTCGCGGGCGGCGCGGTGGGCTCGAAACAGCAGCGCGCCATGAGCTCGACGGCCTCCTCGATGCACCGCACGTCGGCCGGCAGATCGAGGGTGACCGTCAGCTGCGGGCTTCCGGATTCCGCCGGCGCCTCGTACCGGCGGACCCGAAACCCCGACGGTGAGGCCAGTTCCTCCATGCTCAGAACTCGGCGAGGGCCTCGGCCGCCGTCTGCGAAATGGGGAACAGGGTGTCGAGCTTGGTGAGCTCGAACAAGGACCGCAGATCCTCGTTCAGCCCGGCGATCCGGAGCTCCCCGTCCTGCTCCCGCACCTTTTTGGCAAGCGATACCAGGGCGCCAAGTCCCGAGGAGTCGATGTAGGCAGTTTCGCTACAGTCAATGAGGAGCTTCCGCTCACCGTGGTCGAGCCCTTCCTGCACCAGGGACTTAAGCTCCTGGCGGTTCCCGACGATCAGCTGGCCGATGATCCGAATGATGGTGACGCCGGCCTCGTTGACGGTCTTTTCGAATGGCATGGCACCTCACAGGACGGTCAATCTCAAGATACTCGGGAATCGGGAATCGGGAGTCGGGAATCGGCTTTGCGGGGTTAGCGTTGTCTCCCGACTCCCGACTCCCGACTCCCCGCTCCCGAGCCACCGGAGAACCGCCTGCGCAGGGCCTCGGACACCGCCGGATGCACCAGTGGGCTCACGTCGCCTCCATAGCGCGCGACCTCCCGCACCAGGCTCGAGCTGATGTACGAGAGTCCCTGCCCCGGCACCAGGAAAACCGTCTCCAGGCCGGGATTGAGCTCGCGATTCATGAGCGCCATCTGGAACTCGTACTCGAAGTCACCCACCGCCCGAAGCCCGCGCACCAGCAGCGTGGCGCCGATCCGCTTCGCGTAGTCGGCGACCAGCCCTTCGAACGAATCGAGCACGATTCCCGGATCGTGGAGACTCTCGAGAGTATGGCGCAGCATCTCGAGTCGCTCGGCAACGCTGAAGAGCGGCGCCTTGGCGGCATTCACCGCTACCGCCACGACGACTTGATCCGCCAGCGGGCGGCAGCGCCGGACCAGGTCTTCGTGGCCCCGGGTCGGCGGATCGAACGACCCGGCATACAGAGCGGTCCGACGGGAGGAGGACGCAGTCATGGCGCGCGGCAGAAGGTAAGCGCAATATCGCCGTAGCGGCGAGTGTCATCGCCGGAAATCGCCACGGATGCCGGGTGCTCGATCGCGAGGATCGAGGCGAACGGGTGGCGCCGGAATACCTCGACCAGTTGGGCCGCGAAGGGAACGGTATAGGGCGGGTCGGCCAGGGCGACGTCGTAGGCCTTGGCCCCGAGCCGGCGCACGAAGCGGAGCGCATCGGCCCGGTGAACCCTAACCCGCTCTGCCACTCCCAGTGCCTTGGCGTTGGCCCGGATCGCAGCCACCCCCGCCGGGGTGAGCTCCACGAAAGTCACCGATGCGGCGCCCCGGGAGAGGGCTTCCAGGCCCAGCGCGCCTGAGCCGGCGAACAGGTCGAGGAGCCGGGCTCCCGTGAGCTCCGGCCCGAGGATGCTCATCCAGGCTTCCCGCACCCGGTCCGCGGTCGGCCTAACCCGGGGATCCCGCGGGAGCACCAGCCGGCGCCCCCCCAGGGCGCCCGCGATGATGCGGGTCACCCGCGGTGCGGCCCGAGGGCGAGAACCCGCGCCTGCAGGCTGGTGAATCCCCGATACTCGTTCTGCTCAAGACGCAGCGCGACGTCTACCGGCTCGTCGCTGACCCACTCGAGCTGGTCAGCCTGCTGAAACGCGATAGCGGGCAGCGAATGCTCCGCCTGCTGCACGAAGCCGCGCAGGTGATTCTCGCCGACCCGCTGGCGGCGGGTGAACCCCACCCCCCGAACGCCGAAGACGGGGGCCGGATTCCCCATGCCGCACGGCTCGAGGTAGCGGCAGAGCCGCTCCAGCTGGTCGGTGAGGTCGAGCAGTGTCACCTCCAGATCCACCCGCTGCTCGGGCCCCAGCTCCTCCGGGCGCAGGTACTGCAACGCCACCTGCTCGAAGCGCTCCCGGAACGGCTCGAACTTCTCGCGCCGGACCGTTAACCCGGCAGCCATGCGGTGCCCGCCGAACCGCTCCAGCAGCGGGGCGCATTCCCCGAGCGCGCCGTGCAGGTCGAAGCGGGAGATACTGCGCCCGCTTCCTTTCCCGATGTCGCCATCGAACCCAACCAGGAACGCGGGCCGCCCGTAGCGTTCCACCATCCGCGACGCCACGATGCCGACCACCCCCGGGTGCCATTCTTCCGCGGCGAGCACGATCCCGGCGCGGCGGTCCAGGTCGCCAGCCGCTTCGACTTGTGCGATCGCTTCGTCCAGGATCCGCTGGTCGAGGGCCTGCCGCTCCTGGTTGAGCCGGTCGAGCCGCAGGGCCAGGAACCGCGCCTCCTCTTCGTCATCGGTGAGCAGGAGCCGTAGCCCATCGCTCGCATCACCAATGCGCCCCGCCGCATTGAGCCGGGGCGCGATGATGAATCCGACCTGACCCGCCTTGAGCGAACCCGTGCCGACCCCGCTCGTGGCAATGAGGGCCCTGAGCCCAGCCCAGCGACTCTGGCGGAGCAGGCGGAGACCGTGCCGCACCAGAATCCGGTTTTCTCCGGTGAGAGGAACCACGTCGGCGACGGTCGCCAGCGCGACGTAGTCGAGCAGGTGATGCGGGAGCGCGGCGGGAAGACCCAGCGCCGGCACCAGTGCCTGGACCAGCTTGAATGCGATCCCCGCACCACACAGCACCTCGAGTCCGCCCGGATCATCGGTGCAGTGCGGATCGACGATCGCCGCGGCGGGAGGCAAGACCGCAGGAGGAAGGTGATGGTCGGTGATCACCACCCGGATGCCCTGCTCGGCAGCCAGCCGGACCGACTCCACGGCCGTAATCCCGCAGTCGCAGGTGATCACGAGACCGGCCCCGAGCTCGACCGCCTTGGCCAGCCCGGCGGGCCCGAAGTCGTAGCCATCGCGGAGCCGGTCCGGCACGAAGGGATGGGCCGCCGCGCCGGCCAGCCGGAGGGCTCGGGTTAGGATTGCCACCGCGGTCTGGCCATCGACGTCGTAGTCGCCGTGGACCAGGACCGGCCTGCCGTCCCGCACCGCCCGGGTGATGGCGTCCACCGCCGCGTCCATGCCCGGCAGCCGGTCCGGATCGGTCAGCTGGTCGAGCGCCGGCCGCAGGAAGGCCCGGGCCGCTCCCACCTCTCCTAACCCGCGCTGCACTAGCAGCCGGGCCAGTGCTTCGGGCAGACTGAGTTCCCGGGCCAGCGCCAGGGCGCGGCCGGGATCCGGCTCCGGCTCCACCACCCAGCGCGCCGCCGGCAGGACGGCCCGCCGCTCATAAGGCAGGGTCACGGTTCGCCGTTCGGGGGATACAGAATCACCCCGCAAGCCTCGCAGCCTTCGGTGATCACGCCGGCGCGGATCTGGCTGCGCCGGTTCCGGGGAATCGCCGTGTGGCACGCCCCGCAGGCATCGCCCCGCAGGGGAACGACCACGGTCGTGGCCCGTGTGCTCCAGAGCCGGTCGTACCGGTGTCGGAGCGCCCGATCGATCCGCGCGGCAGCTTCCTCGCGCGCTTGCCGCGCCACGGCACGTTCGGCCTCGAGCGTCGCGATCGATTCCGTGAGCCGCCCCCGCCCGCCGCTCTGATCGGTCTCCAGCGCCTGCACCCGCTCCGCCGCCGCACGCAGCTCGGTTTCCTGTTGCTGGACCTGTTCCGAGACCCGCACCCATTCGGCCTCGTTGCGCGCTGCCGCCGAGCGTGCCTGGTCCATCTCCGACATCAAAGCCTGCACTTCCCGGGCCGTGCGTACCTGCTCGATGCGGGAGCGGCGTCGTTCCTGCTCGAGGCGCTGGCTCTCGATGGTGTGCTCGAGCTCCTGGCGCCGGCCGACGCTCTCGTCGATGCGCTGCCGCGTCGCCGCTGCACCGACCCGAGCCTCCTCCAGGACGCCATCCAGGGCCGCGAGCTCGTCGAGCAACGCTTTGAGCCGCTGGTCGGAGTCGAGCAAGTTCAAATCCTTTTCTTGGAGATCGAGCAGCCGTTCGAGATCGGGGTGCATGGTGCCTCAGGAATGCGGGGGAGAATTGGGACCGGGCGGCGCATTGGGCGCGGCGCGTCGTCCGGTGGCTTTGCGGATGAGCAGGCGTTGGCGCTCCTGCGGGCTCAGTTGCCGCAAGAGCTGCTGGCGCTCTTCGATGGCCGTAACGGGGGGGAGCCGGCGGGCCAGCTCGCGGGCACGCAGCGCGTCGACCGCGGCCACATAGAGCTCGTCGGGATCGAGCCCGGCGGCGCGTTCCCGGAGCGCTCGCTCGGCGAGGCGCTCGAACACCTCCCGCCCTCGGGGAGAGAGCTCGCCCGCCACCGCCGATACCGCCACTCCGGCGGGCAACCGCTCGAGCGCTTCGAAGAGTTCCCGATGCCCGGCAAGGTCGAACTGATCGGCAACCAGTTCGCGCCGGCCCCGTTCGAGCCATTCGGGCCCACTCAGCAGGATGGCCAGCACTTGCGCCTCGTGGCTGGCCCCCGGCGGCACCCGGCCGGCTCGCCCCGCCTCGGCCGGGGAACCGGCCGGCGCCGCCGGTGCTGCGGGAGGGCGATACTCCGGCCGGGCCGCGACCTCTTGTTCCAGCACCGCGCGGGAGATCCCGATGCGCTCGGCAACGCGGGTTAGGTAAAGATCGCGCGCCACCGGATCAGCGGCCGCCTGAATCGTCGGAATCAGCCGGTCGAGGGCATCGCGCCGGTGCTCCAGGCCTTCGAACCACCCGCGCCGCTCGAGCAACTGGATCTTGCGGTCCAGGACATCGACCGCGTCGTGCAGGACTGGGGCAAGCACCGCGGTGCCGCCGGACCGGACCAGCGTGTCCGGGTCCTCGCCCTCGGGCAGCGTCGCAACCCTAACCCGGAGCTTGTGACGCAGACATTCGTCCCCGGCCCGGAACGTGGCCCGGAGGCCCGGCCCGTCGCTGTCGTAGAGCAGGACCACCCCGGGCGCGAATCGTCGGAGCAGGGCGGCCTGCTCGGCGGTGAGCCCGGTCCCCAGCGGGGCGACCACCTGCTCGATACCGGCGAAGACCAGCCGGAGCACGTCGAAGTACCCTTCGACCAGCAAGACCTCGTGCTCCCGCCGGATCGCCTGCTTGGCCGCGAAGAGGTTGTAGAGCATCGCGCCCTTGTGGAAGATCGGGCTTTCGGGCGAGTTGAGGTATTTCGGTTCTCCCTCGACGAGCAGGCGACCGCCGAACCCGACCACCCGGCCGCGCAGATCACGAATCGGAAAGAGCAGCCGCTGCCGGAACCGCGGGACCCGGCTGCCGTCTTCGCGGCGAAACAGCAGCCCGGCCTCTTCGAGCGTCGCCTCGGTAATACCGAGCCGAACCATCGCGTCCCGGAATTCCCGCCCGTCGCCTCTGGGTGCGTAGCCGAGTCCTTGCTCCCCGGCGGCCTCCATTGGGATGTCCCGGCCTTCGAGGTAGCGACGGCAGAGCTCGGCCTCGGAATGCTCCCGCAGGCACTGCGCATACCATTCCTGCGCAGCGGCCACCGCCGTGAAGAGCGGCTCGCGAGGATCCGGACCGAGCGCGCCCTCACGGCCCGCGTCACGTTCCGGAACGGTGATGCCGAGCCGGCGACCCACTTCCCGAACCGCCTCGGGATAATTGAGCCCCTGCCGCTTCATGACGTAAGTGAAGACGTCGCCCGCAGCATGGCAGACGTAGCAGTAGTACATGCCCTTCTTGGGAATTACCGCGAAATTGCGATGGGTGCCGCCGTGAAAGGGACAGGGCCCTCGCCAGTCGGAACCGGTGCGTTTGAGGGGAACCGCCTCGCCAATGATCGCCACCAGATCGGCGCTGTCCCGGATTTGCTCGATCAGCTCGTCCGGAATCATCGTCATCGGCGGCGGCCCCGCTGCCGGAACGGGGACGGGGTGCCGGCGCTCCACCGCACCGACACCCCGTCAGGTATCATGGTGGCCTCCAGGCTCGTCATCCGGCCTGGAATCCTCCTTCACTTTTTCTCTGCGGGTCAACCAACGCCGTGCTCGCCTCCTCTTGGTGATGCAAGCTAATCTGGCCGTTCGTGGCTAGGCAACTCTATAACTGTCAGCTGTCAATTTCTAGCTAGCCGGGTGGCCACGTCATCCTGCGTCCTCCGAGAACATGGACGTGCAGGTGATCGACCGATTGCCCGCCATCGCGGCCTTGGTTCAGCACCAGCCGGTATCCTCCATCGATCAGGCCGAGCCTGGCAGCAACCTGCACCGCAAAGCGCAGCAGGAGTCCCAGCATGCGCTCACCGGCATCGGTATCGGCCGCGGCCGGTCCGGACACGTGAGCGAGCGGGATCACCAGCGCGTGCACCGGCGCTTGAGGATTGATATCGTGAAATGCCATCGCGTGCTGCGAGCGGGCGATTTCCTTCGCCGGGATTTCGCCCGCCCCAATACGGCAAAAGATGCAATCGCTCATAAGGGCCTCCGGGGTCGTTGGCTCGCCACCACTGCGGCGGCAGCGAGCGCGGCGGTTTCGAAGCGGAGCAGGTCGGGCGCCAGCCGGACGGGCGTGAACCCGGCCTCGAGCAAGACCAACCGCTCGGCTGGAGTGAGTCCCCCCTCGGGGCCCACCACCACGGTGAGCGCCGCGTCGGGTGGAATCGCGGGAGGCGGGTCTCCGTTCATATCGCCAAGCCACCGGAACGATTCCTGAGCACCGGCCGCTACCTCGGCGACTGGACGAGGCTGGTGAATGACCGGGCACCACGCCGTCAGTGACTGCTTGATCGCTTGGCGGGCGCGCCGTTGCAGCGCGGGGATGTGACTCTCCCGGAGGCCGGCCGCGACGCTCTGGGTCCGCTCGGTCACCAGAGGAACCAGGTCGGTCACGCCCAGCTCGGCGGCCTTTTCCGCGAGCCAGGCGAACCGGTCGCGATCGCCCGCCCCGACGGCGAGCAGGAAGGGCGCTGGCTTGGGGCGATGGGTCACCGAGCCGACCGCAACCGTGAAGCTCTTGCCTTGTCTGACCAACTTGCCATCGGCCAGGGCCCCGGCGCCGTCCAGCACGCGCACCGTTTGTCCTTCACTCGCGCGGCGAACCCTGAGATGATGCTGTTCTTCCTCTTCCAGCTCGGCCGTGCTCTGCTCCTGGAGAGTGCCCGCAGGCACCAGCACCGCCACCATGTCAGGGCACTTGCGCCGCGACCGCCCACCAGTCCTCGTCGCGCGTCTCGTCGATCACGGCATAACCCAGAGCCCCCAGCCGCTCGCGGAAGGCCGGCGCGTCCCGTCCCTCCATCCCGGCGAAGATCGCCCGGCCGCGAGGGGCGAGCGCGCCGCGAGCGGCCGGCAGGAGCCGCTCGTTCTGAGACCGGATGATGTTCGACAGGATCAGCTCGGCGGGACCGAGGAGCCCCGCCAGCACCGCGGCGTCTCCGGTCAGGAACCTAACCCGCTGGGCCACCCCGTTGCGGCCGGCATTCCGCCGCGCCACTGGTTCCACCTCGGCATCGAAGTCGATCCCGACTGCCCGGGCCGCGCCCAGCTTGACCGCCGCAATGGCGAGGATGCCGCTCCCGCTGCCCAGGTCGAGCACCCGGTCGCTCGGCTGAAGCCACCGATCGAGCAGGACCAGGGCCGAGCGGGTGGAGCTGTGCTCGCCGGTGCCGAATGCCGTTTCAGGATCGATGACCACGACCGGACCGGGCGTGCCGGGAACGGACCAGCTGGGTGCGACCACGAGCCGGCCGATGCGACGCGGCCCGAGCCCCCGCCGCCACTCGGCGGACCAGTCGTGCTCGGGAAGCGCGCGAACCGAGGCCAGCACCGCGTCGCCGAAGGTGGCACGGAGCTCTTCCACCACCGCATCGATGTCAGCGCCGGGTGTCGTACCGACCAGGGTGCCGTCGGCGCGCTCTTCGACCGCCTGTCCCGTGCGGCTCACCAGCCACGCTGCGATGATGTCTCGAGATGCTGCCGGGCCCTCCACGTCGAGTGCGGACCAGCTCATGCGCCGAGGGCTTCCTTGAGGCGAGACCAGAACCCGTTGCTCTGCTTGGGAGGTGGTCCTTCGATCTTGGCGTATGCCTCGAGCAGACGCCGCTGCTCGGCACTCAGCGCTTCGGGAGTCCAGATGTGAATTCGGACGTTGAGATCGCCGTTGGTCTGCTGTCCCAGCCGTGGGAGACCCTTGCCCTTGAGCCGGAGCACCGTCCCTGTCTGGATCCCGGCGGGGACCGCCAGCCGCTCTTCTCCATAGGGCGTGGGCACATTGACCGTGCATCCCAGCGCCGCCTGCGTAAAGGACAGCGGCAGGTCGATGCTCAGGTCGTCCCCATGCCGCTCGAAACGCTCGTCCTCCTTCACCTCGATCATGATGAGGAGGTCACCGCTGGGCCCGTTACGCCGCGCCGCCGCGCCCTGGCCGCGGAGGGTGAGGTAGTTGTTGCTGGAGATGCCCGCGGGAATCTCCACCGGCACGGTGCGCTCTCCCCTAACCCGGCCATCCCCCCGGCAGCTGGGGCAGGGGTCCGTGATGATAACGCCCTCGCCGCTGCAGTTGGGACAGGCGGTCACCGAGACGAACTGCCCGAACACACTGCGCGCCGCGCGGCGGACTTCGCCACCACCCCCGCAGGTCGAGCACGTGAGCGGGCGAGCCCCCTTGGCGCCACCCGTGCCGCCGCAGGTTTCACAGCGCACCAGGGTCTTCAGCTTGACCTGGCGCTTGGCCCCGGTCGCCACCTCCTGAAGGCTCAGCCGCACCGTCACCCGAATGTCCTGTCCCCGCCGCGATTCGGGAGGCATTCCACCCCCAAAGAACGAATCGAATCCGCCGAGCCCACCGAAGTCGCGCATGAACATGGCGAGCGCCTCAGCGAGGTCCACATGATGGAAGCCGCCCGCGCCGGCCCGGAGGCCGGCCTCGCCATAGCGGTCATACAGCGCCCGCTGCTGGGGATCGGAGAGGGTCGAATAGGCCTCGGCGATGTCCTTGAACTTCGCTTCTGCCTCAGGCGACGGGTTCCGGTCGGGATGGTATTCCATCGCCAGCCGGCGATACGCCCGCTTGATCTCGTCTTCGGTAGCGTTGCGGGAAACTCCCAGGAGCCGGTAGAAGTCGCTCACGCCATGAGCCCTTCCAGCATGCGGCTGGTGTGCTCGACGAGGCCGATGACTTTCTCGTAGGGCATCCGCGTGGGGCCCATCACCCCGATGACGCCGGTTAACCCGCCGCTCCGATAGGAGGACGTCACCAGCGTGAACTCGGCCAGCCGTGGATCGGCGTTCTCCCGGCCGATCGTGATCGTGAGGCTGCCGGTTCCGGGAGCGCCGCTTCCCCGGTGCCGGTCCGCAAAGGCCCGTCGCAACAGGTCGCGCCGTTCGGTCAGCTCGAGCAGTGCCTTCATGCGCTCGTTCGAGGCGAACTCGGGCTGATCGGCCAGCGGCTGCGCACTGCCCAGCACCAGGTCGTGCTGGGGATCGGAGAGATCGAACAAATCCTCGCCTTCAGCGATGAAGATGTTGAGGAGCTCTTCGGGTCCGCCGGTATCCCGGAGCCGCTCGGGGAGCGTGCTGCGGATTTCCCCGAGCGAGAGCCCGCCCAACCGTTCGTTGAGAATTCGGGAAACGTGCTCGACGGCCTCGGGCGCCAGCGCGGCGGGAACCTCGACGAAGATGGTTCGCACGAGACCCGACTGCAGGGTGAGCACCGCCAGCAAGCGATCGCTGCTCACCCGAACCAGCTCTACCCGTTCGAGGACGAGACCATCCAACGCAGGAGCGACCGCGACGCCGAGTTCCCGGGTCAACACTCCGAGCACCTGCGCGGCGCGGCGCAGAATCTCTTCGATCGGGTTTCGGACCGCGGGCGCGATCTCCTGCTCGAGCCGCACCCGCACGCTCTTGGCCACCGGGGCAGGTCGCATGAGCCGGTTCACGTACACCCGATAGCCGCGCTCGGTCGGAATTCTGCCGCTCGAAGTGTGCGGATGATACAGGTATCCATGTGCTTCCAGCTCGCCCATGGTCGCCCGCACCGACGCCGGGGAGATGCCCAGCCGGGTACGCCGCGCCACCGCCTCGCTGCCGGCGGGTTGGGCTGACTCGACGTAAATCTGAATGACGCCCTCGAGCACGCGGAACTGCCGGTCGCTCAGGGCCTCCTGGACTGGCATAGCTAAAAGCTAGTAATCAGCGACACTCGCCACCAGCGCGTCCAGCCGAAGCCATCCTTCCGCGGTGAGCCGCACGCGTTGGCCGGCAGGAAGCGCCCAGCCCGATTCGCACCACTGCGACGTGAGCGCCCCCGGTAGCCGGGTTGCCGGTACCCCGTCCGCCGTCCGCAATCCGAGATACAGTTCCTCGAGGGCGATCTGACTCTCAGCCAAGATTTCGGTTTCGGCCACGAGCGGTTCACCCGCAGCGGCGCGGCGCCGATACTCTTCCCACTCCCGCACATTCCACTGCCGGGTAATCCCAAACCCGCTGTGGGCGGAAGGACCGATGCCGACAAACGGGCGTCGCGCCCAGTAGGCCGAGTTATGGCGCGCGCCGAACCCCGGGCGTGCCGCGTTGGAGACCTCATAGTGGGCGTAGCCGGCCTCGCCGAGCCGGTGGTGCGCTTCGAGGTACTCGGCCGCCGCTCGCTCGTCGGAAGCAGGACGGGTTTCCCCCCGGAGCGTCCATCGGCTCAGCGTGGTCCCGGGTTCGATGGTCAGGCCGTAGAGGGACAGATGCTCCGGTTGGAGCGCGAGCGCACGCTCGAGGTCGGCCGGCCAGTTTCGTGGCACGTCCTCGGGAAGACCGTAGATGAGATCCAGCGAGAGATTGGGGAACCCCGCCGCCCGGAGAACATCGACGGCGCGCTCAATCTGTTCTGCCCCATGGGTCCGATGCATCCAGCGCAACGCGTTCGGCGAAAACGACTGCGCGCCCAGTGAAACCCGGTTGATGCCGGCTGCTCTCCAGGTCTGGGCCGCCGCCGGGCCGACATCGTCCGGATTGGCTTCGAGCGTGATCTCGGCATCGGCGCTCACCGGTTGATCGGAGCGCAACCGGTCGAGCAGCCCGGCGACCGCCGGGGGAGGGAGCAACGAGGGGGTGCCGCCACCCAGATAGATCGTATCGAGGCCAGGCGACTCGTCCCAGAGGGAGTGCGATTGCCAGCCAGACCATTCCTGCAACACGGCCGCCAGGTACTGCTCAGCCGGGACTCGACGGCGCACCGCAATGGCGAAGTCGCAATAGGTGCAACGGCGGGAGCAGAAGGGAACGTGGACGTAGAGGTGCATGTCAGGTAAACAACCCCACCACCACCCGATAGCGGCCGCCTTCTTGCCGCACCGCGCCACGGAGCTCGAGCTGGGAGAGCGCCTGGAGCGCCTGCTCGACCGGCACCCCAGCGCACGCGACCAGCTCGTCGGCGGCGAGCGGTTGCCGCCGCAGCGTCGCGAGCAATCGGTCGAAGACCGGTATCCCGGGCGGCTCGCCGGCAGGCACGGCGGAGCGGGTTAGGGCCAGCTCCGGGTACTGATCGAGCAGGTCGCGCAGCTCGAGCAGCGGGCCGGCCCCGTCGCGTAACAGGCCGTTGGTCCCCGCGGAGACCGGGCTCGTGATCGGGCCGGGGACGACCAGCACGTCCCTCCCCTGGTCATGGGCATGATTCACCGTGCCGAGCGTCCCGGAGGTCGCCGCCGCTTCGACCACCACGATCACCCTGGCCAGGCCGCTGATGATCCGGTTGCGCCGGGAAAAGCTGCCCCCGCTGGGGCGCTCTCCGGGCGGGAACTCGGACAGGAGCAGTCCCTCGCTCCTAACCCGCTGGTAGAGCCGCCGGTTCTGCGGCGGGTAGACCACGTCCAGGCCATTGCCCAGCACGCCGATGGTTGCGCCGCCGGCGTCCAGCGCCCCCAGGTGAGCCAGGGCATCCAGTCCCCGCGCCATTCCGCTCACCACCACGAGACCGGCCTCCGCCGCCGCGCGGGCCAGCGCCCGGCAGACCTCCGCCCCGTATCGGGAGTGGTTCCGGCTCCCCACGATGGCCACCGCCGGGCGGGTTAGGAAATCCCGGCGACCCTGCAGGAACAGCACGGGCGGAGGATCCGGGATCGCCCGCAGGAGCACCGGATAGTCCGGGTCCCTCGGGACCATGAGGTCGGCCCCGATTCGCGCCGTGCGCGCCAGCGCCCGACCCCCGGCCTGGCGATCGGCGCCCCGGATCGCATCGGCCAGGATGCGGCCAATCCCGTCGACCTGGCACAACTCCCGGGCCGATGCGCGCAGCACCGCTTCGGCCGACCCCAAAGCATCCAGGAGGGCGGCCAGGCGGGTGCAGCCGATCCCGGGAACCAGAGCCAGGGTCAGCCAGGCATCGCGCTCCGGTCCGGCCGGTTCACGCACGGCGGGCCTCCGCCACCATCGCCCAAACCCGTTCGGCGAACTCTCCCAGGCCGGCGCGGGTTAGGCTCGAGACCGCCAGCACCCCCTGCGCCTGGGGAGCCACCAGCTTCGGCAGCGGCGCCTCGGGCGGCAGCAGGTCCCGCTTGCTCAGCACCACGAGGTGGGGCTTGGCCGCGAGCCCCGCGCTGTAGGCCCCCACCTCATGGCGAAGCCGGTTATAGACCACCTGGAGATCGTCGGCGTCGACCGGAATCAGGTAGGCCAGCACCCGGGTGCGCTCGACGTGTTGAAGGAACTGGAGCCCGAGCCCCTTGCCTTGGTGGGCTCCCTCGATGATGCCGGGAATGTCGGCCATCACGAACGAGCGGGACTCGCTGAGACCGACCACGCCCAGGTTCGGTGCCAGGGTCGTGAAAGGGTAGTTCGCGATCTTCGGGCGGGCCGCCGAGAGCGCCGCCAGCAGACTGCTCTTGCCCGCGTTCGGCTCACCCACCAGGCCAAGGTCGGCAATCAGCTTCAGGACGAATTCGATCTGGCGCTCTTCGCCCTCTTCGCCCGGTTCCCACTCCCGCGGCGCCTGGTGGGTGGAGGTGGCAAATCTCGCGTTGCCTCGTCCTCCTCTTCCGCCTCGGGCGACGCGCAGCGCATCATCCGGCCCGAGGATTTCGCCCAGGAGCGCGCCGGTCACTGCATCGCGGACTTCGGTTCCCGGCGGCACCGGGAGATGGAGATGGCGACCCGAGGCGCCCGTCTGCGTCTTGCCCTTGCCGTGCTGGCCGCGTTCCGCCTGCCAGGTAGTGCGGTAGTGATAGTCGAGGAGCGTGGCAAGATTGGGATCGGCTCGAAGGAAAACACTTCCTCCCCGGCCACCGTCACCGCCGTCGGGCCCGCCCTTGGGCACGTACTTGAATCGGGCAAACGAGCTGGCACCGGAGCCGCCGGTTCCCGCTTTGACCCGAATGATCGCGCGATCGATGAAACTCACTGTTGCACTCGCTCCCACAGCCCCAGGATCGCGTTCCATTCCTCGGTAGTAATCAGCGGCCGGACGACTTCGAGAGTTTCCCTCACCGCTGCTGCCGTGGCACCCGCGTTGAGAGCGCCCCGGAAGTGGGATCGGAGCTGACGGCGCGCGCCCAATACCGCGATCTGGGCTACGACCGCGAGCTCCCGCCTGGCCAGATCCAGTCCGGGCCGGCCAAGAATCCTGCCGTAGCCTTCCCCGATCATGCCGGCCTCGAGGTCCGGATGAAGTGCGTGGATGTTGCGCCGCAAGGCGGCGTACTTTTCCCCATAAACGGTCCGGCAAACCGACTCTCCCCGTGCCCTCCATGCCGTCACCCGACCATAGTCGGAGCCGTTCTCGGCTTCCTGGGGAACTGCTCCGGCTCCGGTTTGTCGCCAGATCCGGGCAGCAGTCAGTGCGCGCGGCCAGCCACAAATCAGCACGGATTGGAGGAGCAGCTCGTCCATCCATATCAGTGGCACTCGGCTGCGCGAGCATTGGCTGGCCCGCTCTTCGATCAGTGGCTCGCTTCCCTTAGCCAGGGCGGCGGCGAATGCCACCCAGGCACGGGTAGGCGCATCCAGCGGCTTCAAAGTCATGGTTGGAAGGGGCCGCGCCTAACCAATTCGACGCGACCTGGGGCCCCGAAACGCGAGAAGGGAGTGGACTGCCCGACGGGAGTTGTTGAGGGAGTTGGCATGGGAGCGGGAGGATATTAACGTCCCCCTTCCGCCCGGGCGATTAGCTCAGCTGGTTAGAGCGCGCGCCTCACATGCGCGAGGTCACAGGTTCAAGTCCTGTATCGCCCATCTCAAGGTGAGAGGTGAGAGGTGAGAGGTGAGAGGTAAGAGGTAAGAGGTGAGAGGCGAAAGTGTTTCTCGGCAACCGATTCCCTCACCTTTCACCTTTCCCCTCTCACCTCTCACCTCAAGTGGGCCCTGCAGGACTTGAACCTGCGACCGACGGATTATGAGTCCGCTGCTCTAACCGGCTGAGCTAAGGGCCCGCGATTGCTACACAACAACTTACCGAATCCCTCTCCTCCGACGGAAGCCCCACTGTGGGACAGACTGTGGGACTTCATGCCGATCGCGCGTTGAGCAGAGCGCGCGCGAGCGCCGCGGCGTTCTCGCCGCGGTCCTTCCGCCGAGCGTAGCGCCGCGTCATCGCCGGCGTCGCGTGCCGCATAGTCGTTTGAACGCTTGCCTCGCTGCGTCCCGCTTCCACCAGGACCTGCGCGGTCAGGTGTCGAAGGTCATGGAGCCTGAGCGTGCGATCGGCGCCCACAGCGGCCAGAGCGCGTTTCCAGTGAATCCGGAGCCATTGGTAGGCAACCGGCGCCGGTACCGCGGCGACGACCCAGGGCCAGAGCTCCGGATCCACCTGGAGCACCGCAGCTGAGCCCGCGGTCTTTCGGCCCGGGATGCTAACGGACTTGGTGATCGGATGGAGATCCGTTTCCCGCATTCGAAGGTACTCGCCGGTCCGGAGGCCGAGCGCAACTAGGGTGACGTAGGCCGGCCGAACGTGTTCCGGCGCCGCGGCCACGACGCGCCAAAACGCCGGCGTGTCGAGATCCGGCACTCGCTCTGATTCCGGCCTCCGCGGAATCGCGGCCACCACCGCTCGGCGCATCGGGTGATACACGTCGGCCAGGTGAACCGTGAGGAATCTGGATACCGCGCGGCGTAGGTGATTCCAGTCGGATCCGGACCGGCCCTTCTCCGTCCACTGCCGAGCGAGCGCCTTCCAGTCGAGCTCGCGCAGCGCCGAGACCGTCGCGCCAGCGCGCAGCACGCCGGCGCCCTCGAGCTGCTTCCAGCTGACCCCGTACCGCTTCACCGTCTCGGTGCGTTCGGCGATCGGGCCCAGCCAGGCCTCCACTGCAGGCCAGAGTGGGGCAGCTTCCGGGTTAGGGGCAAGGCTCGCCAGGAGCGCATCGAGCCGGCCAGTCCGATCCGCGTCGAGCAGCTGCTGGACTGTGAGTCTGTGCTCTTTCAGCGCCAGGAGCGCGTCGAACCGGCCGCGCTCGGCGAGACGCCTGAGGCAGGCGACAGCGTCGTCAAAGCGACGTTTCGTGGTGGCGCCCGTCGCGATTGCGAGCCGGCCCACTGGAGGCGGGAAGATCTTATCGAGCCGGTAGGATCCGCCGGCGGAGACTTTGTGGGGCATGGCTCACCTCACCAGTTTCAACGGGTTGTCGCTTTCCACTTCGAGAAACCCTTGAGCCTCAGCCGCTGCCAGCGCCTCATTCTCTTCGCGGGAAAGGTCGTGAAGGTGCTTGACGTAGAACCCCGGCCGGATGACGATCTGATCCCCCTCGAGGATGGGTCGGCCGACCAGATCGAAATCGGTATTGGCGAGAAGAACGACATGGCGTGCCATGGTTCACCTCACCAGCTGGAGCGGGGGATAATAGAGCCAAGAGATAGCCGATCCGTTCCCCGCGTTAATGCAAATCAGTTTCTCCGCTTCGATCATCGAGAGGAGCAGCTTCCGATCCAGGTTCAGCTGCCGAGTCAATACGAGGGGAGTGGGATGCTCGGGCTCGAGGACCAGCTCATCTCCCCTTTTGACACCGATGGCAGGAACGTCAGCGAGAGAACGAAAGACCGCCGCCGTTGGGGAGTTATCCTCGCGCGCCATCGCTGGCTCCTTTCCCGCGTCGCGCAGCACGGCAGGAATCGCAACGCCGCTTGACCCGACCGTCGAAGGTCCGGAACTCGTTCCCGCAGCTATGGCATAGACGCGGCCAGGGCCGCTCGAACCAGCGCCTGCTCCAGAGAGAGAGCATCCGATCCTGGAGGACTTGTGCCCCTCGATCTCCCCGAGCCCAAAGCCGAGCAGTCAGTTTATCCCAGCGAGGTTCCTTGGGCGGGTTAGGGTCAAGCATGCCCAGCCTCTCGGCCTCGATCCACTTCTCGAGGTTCGCATATTCGGGGGTCATCGCGCTGCCTCCGCCCGCGCGGCGAGGCGTTTTTCGACAAGCGCCTCGAATTCGGCTTTACTAACCCACCGACCCTCAAAAGGCTCTAGTCCAAGACTGAGGAGATGACTATCCAATAGGTTTACGATCTTGACGAGCGTCGGTTCGAGGTACCGATACTCCCGGGCGATTTCGACTGCGGCATCGAGCACCATTTCCTGAGCCTTCGCCGCGAGCTCGGCGTCCGTGGCTCCGCAGTGTTTGATGAGGGTTACCGCCTCTTGGAGTTCTTCGTGCCCGTCGTACATGTCGGAGATCGGGTCGGTGGCCAAGTAGGCCCTGAGCCGAGAGAGCGGAGGCCGTTCGACAAGCCCATCAAGACCACCCTTTGTCTGCCTCCGGCTTGTCTCTAGCCTGGACGGCCTGGCTCGCCGGCCCGATCGCCTTTCCCGTTTCGTGACCATCAGCGCCTCCTTGCGGCCTGTGCCGCTCCTAGGGTGACGCTGACAATGTACGGCTAAAGCGCACATTTGCGCAAGGTACGGGTACTCCGTACATTTGATGAAATGACTCCCGTCATTCTCCAGCTCAAGGAGCTCCGCGAATCCCGCGGCCTCACGCAGGCGGCGCTCGCGAAGAAGATCGGCGTCCGCCGAGAGACGATCGCGGACCTCGAGCGCGGCGCGACCCGCAAGGAAACCCTCGATCTAATCGAGCGGCTTTGTCGAGCCCTCGACGTGGAGCCCGGCGAGCTCATCGTGCGGGAGCCTGGGCGACGGAAGAAGTAGGCGCACCCCGCCGGCTCTCGAGCCAGGCCCGCACATCAGCCTCGTACCAGCGGACCGTGGAGTGGCCCAGGGTGACCTTGTGTGGCACGTTGCGGCGCACCCAGGCCTCGGACACTTCCCCGATCAACTCGGCGACCTGCGCCGGCGTGAGCAGCCGGCCGCGGTCCAGAGGCGGCGCCAGCGGCTGGAGAGGAAGAACCTGCGTCACTCGGTCCCCCTCCGTCCGCAAGTCCACGCGTCTGCACTCCCCGCCGCGGTCGAGAAGCAGCGGCGCCGGGTCATGGATCGATCAGGCATCAAGATCCTCCGGCGGTTTCGTTCCGGCCGCAGCCCGGCGGAGCTGCTCCTCTCGAGCGGGGTGATCCCAATCGAGAGGAACCAAGACGAAGCCCCTCGGACTGTCCTGGTATTGCCGGTGTAGGTGCTGGTCGATCGCCGTCTCGCGGCTCAGGAACTTCGGCGGTTCGCCGCGTTCGGTAGCCAGCCGATAGGCGAGATACCAGCTGAAGGCCTCGGCCGGATAGCGAGGATGTTTCCCGCGACGATCGACCGGACAGCCACGACGGACCCAGTGCCTGAGCGTGCGCTTGTCCACGTTGCACAACGCCGCGAACTCCTCCTGGCTGAGGAGGTGGGGGGGGCTCCCCGCCACCGGCGCCTCGAGGCGGATCCGCTGGAGCTTCAGGCCGTCCAGGCT
>JBQTHV010000029.1:0-5812 GCA_052389555.1 Gemmatimonadales bacterium
GGAGGCGTGCGGCGATCTCGAGAAACCCGATGAGCGCATTGAGCTGGCGACGCAAGGCCCTCGGACGGGTCATGACGAACCGTTCGACGGTTGCTTCAGCCTCGGCCCATTCTGCCGATGAGGCGGCGACGGTTTCCGGAACGAAAGTCTCGGCCAGGGCGCGAAACGAAGCTCTGCGGGCGGGTGAGAAGAACGGTGCCACGACTCGTTACGAGAGCTCCGCGAGCAGGCGCCCCAGCTCCTGCGCGCTCGCGGGCCGCTGCCCGGGTTCCTTGGCGAGGAGCCGGAGGACGAGGTCCGCCAGCGAAGTGGGGACCTCCGGGTTGAGAGTCGCCGGGTTAGGAGGAGGTTCGCGGAGCGTCTTCGCAATCAGCGCCACGGCCGAGTTCGCCTCGAACGGCAGCCGGCCGGTCAGGCACTCGAAGAGCACCACTCCCATGGCATAGAGGTCGCTCTGCTCGGTGACGCTCTCGCCCAGCATCTGCTCCGGCGCCATGTAGTCGGGGGTCCCGACGATCATCCCGACCTCGGTGAGCCCGCTGCCGGCCGCCGCGAGCCGGGCGATCCCGAAATCCATCACCTTGAGGATGCCTGCCCCGTCGAGCAACAGGTTCTGCGGCTTGATGTCGCGGTGAATGACGCCTTGCTCGTGGGCCGCGACCAGCGACTGGGCGAGCTGCGTTGCGATCGCAAGGGTCGGCGACACCCCGAGCCGGCCCCGGGTATCCAGCAGCTCTCGCACGGTGATCCCCTCGACGTATTCCATCGTGAGGTAGTACACCCCGTCCCGTTCCCCGATGTCGTGGGTGCGGACCACGTGCTTATCGGAGATCTGGCGAGCCAGCCGGATCTCGGTCTTGAAGCGCTCGATCAAGGCCGGCTGCACCAGCTCGGGACGAAGCGTCTTGATCGCGACCTGGCCGCCGAGCTCCCGATCCAGCCCCCGATACACCATTCCCATCCCTCCGCGGCCGACCTCCTCGAGGATCTCGTAGCGGCCGGCGAACAGCCCGCCGGTGGGCAGATTGGGTGCTTCGTTCGGCGTAGCCGAGCGGGTGGCTTGCTTGGCTTCGGCGATCTCGCGGCGCAGCGACTCGACTTGCTCGCGCAGCCGGTCTTCCCGGGCGCGGACCTGGTCGGCCATGCGGTCGAACACGCGGGCCAGCCGGCCCAGCTCGTCGCCGCGACGCGCGACCGGGGCGAGCGTCGTGGGATCGTAGTTCCCGGTTTCCACCGCGGAGGCTGCCTGGATCACTCGTCCCACTTCCTCCAGGTACTGGAGCTCGATGTCGCGCAGCCGTTTCTTCTCCAGACAGGCGCCGATCCGCGCGCGGAGCAGGACCGGGTCGAAGGGCTTGGTCAGGTGGTCCTCGGCGCCCCGCTCGATGCAACGCACCACGCTGGCGACGTCGTCGAGCGCGGAGATCATGATGACCGGGATATCGCGGAGCGCCGGCTCGGCCTTCATCTGCTCGAGCACCGCCAGGCCATCCAGGTCGGGCATGAGCACATCGAGCAATACCAGATCGAATCGTTCCCGTCCCAGCCGCTCCAGCGCGGCGTGCCCGCCGCTGGCGCTTTCCACCGAATGGCCCTGCCGCCGCAGCCGCCGTTCCAGCACGGCGCGATTGTCCTCCACGTCATCCACGACGAGAATGCGGGCGGGGGCGACCGGCGGCTCTCCTCCCCGCGCGGTCGAGTCGTGGATGGGATGCTCGACCGTGATGGCGAGCCGGGCGCCACTCCCGGCTTGCGGCAACTCGATGGTCAACAGCCGCTCCGCGGCGCTTCGGACCCGCCGGACGTCCCGCTCGAATTGCGGATCGAGGGGACCCCTGCTCGGGAGCGGAGCCAGCAGGGCCTCGGTGGCTGCGAGAATCCGGCTTTGCGGCTCGCGGAAGGAATCGTAGAGCGCGGCGACCTCGGCCTGACTGATCTCGGAGCGCGAGGGAGGGACCGCGGCGTTGATGCGCTCCAGGACCTCGCGGCCGGCTCCCAGGACCTGCTCCAATGCCGCGCGGGGAGCGGCCTCGGTCGCGTCCTCCAGCAGCATCTCACCGTAGCCGATGATCAGATTGAGCGGGGTGCGGAGCTCATGCCGCAGTTCCGCGACCGCCTCCGGAGTGGAAAGACCGCTCATGGAATTGCCTAACCCGGGGAGAGCAGCGCCGCGATCTTGCCCAACAGCCGGTCCAGCTCGACCGGCTTGGTATCGTAGTCGTTGCAGCCCGCCGCCATCGCCTTTTCCCGGTCTCCCGACATCGCGTGAGCGGTCAGCGCGATGATCGGCACCTGCCGGGTTTGAGGTGCCTCGCGGACCCGGCGGGTGGCCTCCCAGCCGTCGAGTTCGGGGAGGCTCATGTCCATGAGAATCAGGTCGTAGTTCCCGGAGAGAGCCATCTCGACTCCCTGGCGCCCGTCCACCGCCATCGCGACCTCGAAGCCCTTGCGCTGGAGGCGGCGCGACAGCATGTCCCGATTCAACTCGTTGTCTTCGACCAGCAGGATCCTGGGCATCGGCTTACCTCCCGGCGGCGGGCTTGAGGCTCCCGGCCATGCGATCACGAATCTCCCGGAGCAATTCGTCGCGGCTCAGGGCACCCTTCTGCAAGACCGCCTGGACCTCCCCATTGAGAAGCCGGCGGTCCTCGGGCGTGAGGTCCTTCGCGGTCAACACGATGACCGGGATCCCGCGCCAGGCGTCGTGCCGGCGGAGCTCGATGGCAAACTGACAGCCGTCCATGACGGGCATCATGAGGTCGAGCAGAATCAGCGCGGGCACCTTCCGCATCACCGCTTCCAGCGCGATTCGCCCGTTCTCAGCGGTGGCGGCGGTCCAGCCCTCGCTCTCCACCACGCGACGGAGCAGCTCCCGGGTTGCCGGGTCGTCCTCGACGACCAGCACATCGCTCGGGCCATCGCGCCGGTACCGGCGCAGCAGCCGGCGAAGCTGATCGCGGTCGATCGGTTTGGTCACGTACTCCGCCGCGCCGAGCGCGAATCCCAGATTCTGGTCGTCGAGCACGGTTAGCATGATCACCGGGATATCGGCGAGGATCGGATCCGCCTTGAGCGCGCTCAACACGGCCCAGCCGTCCATGCCGGGCATCAGCACATCGAGGGTGATGGCGTCGGGCCGAAGCGATTTCGCCAGGGCCAGACCGGCTTCTCCGCCTGCCGCTTCGGTGACGCTGAAGCCCTCTTCTCGAAGGAACCGGGTGACCAGTTCCCGCGCTTCCCGGTCATCGTCGATAACCAGAATGGTGCCCGCTGTCCCCGCTGGCTCGGGGGACGGTTCCTCGACGGATGGGCGTCCACCCGCGGGGAGCCGGATCCGGAAGGTGGACCCTTTGCCGGGCTCGCTTTCCACCGAGACATCGCCACCCATCAGCGTGGCGAAACGCTTGGTGATGGCGAGCCCCAGACCGGTGCCACCATAGCGGCGGCTGGTCGAGGCGTCAGCCTGGGCGAAGGCTTCGAAGATGCGGGTGAGCTGATCCGGGGTCATGCCGATGCCCGAGTCGGCCACCCGGAACTGCAATTCCTCCACGCCCGAGCCGTCGGTGACTCGTTCGGCCGCGAGGGTGATGGTTCCGCGTTCGGTGAACTTGCAAGCGTTCGAGAGCAGGTTGAGCAGCATCTGCCGGACCTTGGTCAGGTCTCCCAGCATGTGTCCGGTCTGCTCGGCGCGCACCACCAGCTGATTGGCATTCTTCTCCACCAGAGGACGGATCGTAGTCCCCACCTCGTGGACCATCTCCGCCACATCGAACTCCTCCAGGTACAGCTCGGTGCGGCCGGCCTCGATCTTGGAGAGGTCCAGGATGTCGTTGATGAGAGCGAGAAGGTGTTTGCCGGCACTCCGGATCTTTTCGAGATCAGGCGCCAGCTCGGCGTGCCCCAGCTCGGTCACCTCCTCCTCCACCATCTCGCTATAGCCGATGATCGCGTTGAGCGGAGTGCGTAACTCATGGCTCATGCTGGCGAGAAACTGGCTCTTGGCGCTGTTGGCCTCCTCCGCCGCCTTCCGCGCCGCGGTCAACTCCGAAATGTCATGATACAGCCCCATGAGACCGACCAGCTCACCATCAACCCGCACCGGCACTCCGAGCACTTCGACATCGACTACGCTTCCGTCGTTTCTGCGTCGCTGGCCGATACTGCGGACCGCGCCTTCGGCAAGCACATGCTGGGTGATCGCGACGGCCTCGGAGCGGGTGGTCTCGGTGGAGATCAGCTCGTCGAGATTTCTTCCCACCACCTCGTCCTGACGATAGCCATAGAGCCGCTCGAAGGCCGGGTTGCAGGTTACGATGTTGTGTTTGGTATCGAGGGTCACCACCGCGACCGGGCTGTTCAGGACCAGGTCTTCGAAATACTGCTTCTGGCGCTGGGCGGCGGTGTAGAGTCGCGCGTTCTCGATGGCCACCGCTGCCTGGGGCGCGAACAGATTGAGCAGCCGGATGTCATCGGGTCCGAACCGCCGGGACGGATCGTGGTGGGTGCACGCGAACGCACCGACCAGGCGATGGCCGATCAAGAGCGGGGCCGCCATCACCGAATGGACGTCGACTGCGGCGTACTTGCTGGATTGGCCTGCCCACTCGTGATATTCGGAAATGCAGACCGGCTCTTTCGTGACCGCCACGTATCCCATGGCGCCCTCACCCAGCGCGAGACGAGTGCCGGTCGAATCGATCCCGATCTGCAGGCTCGCCACGACTTCGAGCTCCTGGCGGGTCTCGTCGTAAATCGCCAGCTCGCCCCCGCTCACGCCCAGCAAGTGGGCGGCTCGGCGGAGCACGGCCTGGAGCAATTTGCCGAGCTCGAGCTCGCCGGAGAGATCGGCGAGCGTTTCGAGTACCGCCTGCTGTTCGTCGGCACGCTGCTGTTGGGCCGCCAGCAGCCGAGCCCGGCCCAGCGCGATGCTGGCCTGGGTCGCGGCGGCGGTGAGGATCTCGAAATCGCTCTGCTTGAACGCGTTCTTCCTGGTGCTCTCCACGACCAGCACGCCGAAGACCCTTTCGGCCAAGAGAAGCGGGACGTCCACCTCGGAGCCGCTGTTGAGGCTCGGCAAGTAGCCGGCCTCCCGGGTGACGTCCGGCGTGTAGTGGAGCCGGCCGTCATGGAGGGGTCGCTCACTCAGGCCCTGGCCCGGATGCACTCGCCACTGAGGAGGGACATCGGGCCATCCGACACTGGCCTGTAAGACTCGATCGCCGGTGGCTTCATCTACCAGGAAGAGTCCGAGAAACACGTAGCCGAGCGCGGGATCGCGGAGGCCGTTGACCACGGCACTGCAAATCTCCGGCTCGCTCGGTGCAGCGGCAATCTCGGCGGACAAGCGCAGCAGCGCGGCTCCCCGGCGCTGAGCGCTCCGGCCGTCGCCCGATCCCGGTCGAGTCGTTCTCCTGGCTCGCCGCATCGGAGGTTGGCGTTTCATGGGGCTCGCACCAGGCGTCGAACCTCCGCCAGGAGGCTTCCCTCATCGAGGGAGCGCTTGAGCATGACGCGCTCCACGCTGCCGTTCAGGCGCCGCCGGTCCGCTTCGGTCAATGTCTTGGCGGTGATGACTACTACCGGAGTTGGGGAGCCGGTCTCGCCCTCGCCCCGCGAGGGGGGGTTGTCGTGCCGCCGCGATCGTGACGTGGTGTTCCTCCGGTTCGGAGGTGCGCCGAGCGTAGCCCGGGCAAACCTGGGTTCCGGAACGTACGGTGTCCCCGAGGTCTGTCAAGCAAACGCTTCTCCCCGTAGATTCCGGCGGCTCAACTACATAGGCGGCGCGTCGCCGTGTCTGTCGATCTCCAAACGG
>JBQTHV010000030.1:0-14760 GCA_052389555.1 Gemmatimonadales bacterium
CCCTCCGCTCCTCGTCGCCAACGTCCCCGAGGCGGTCCAGTGGAAACCTGGCCTGCGGGTTGTCTCGGATCTCCGGCCCGGCACCGGAAGCCTGGGCGGACTCTACACCGCAGTGATCGAAGCGCCCGCGCCGGTCGTATGCGTCGCGTGGGACATGCCCTTCGTCTCGGCCGAGCTGATCCGAATGCTGGCACAGGGACTGGCCGGCGCCGACGTCTGCATCCCGTCAAGCGGCGGGCGGCGGGGCCTCGAGCCCCTGTGCGCCGGGTACGGACCGGCCTGCGGGCCGGCTATGGCGAACGCGCTCGATCGGGGCGATCTTCGAGCTATCGCCTTCCACGAGGCGGTACGCGTGAAAGTCCTTTCTGACGCCGAACTCCGACCACTGGCCCGCGGCGACCCGTCCCGACTCTGGTTTAACATCAACACGGCCGAGGACCTCGCGCGAGCCAACGCGATGGCCACCGCCCCGTGACCCGAATTGTCTCGGTCATTGGTCACAAGAACGCCGGCAAGACCACGCTGGTGGCGGCGCTGACGCATGAGTTCAAGCGCCAGAAACGCCGGGTGGGAACTATCAAGCATGCCTCCCACCCGGTGGATCTCGATCGGCCGGGCACCGACTCGTGGCGGCTCCTCCATGAGGGAAACGCCGACGGGGTGGTCATTGCCTCGCCCCAACTCCGAGTGGCCATCGAGCGCCGCCCCGACGAAGCCGGCCCGGAGGAGCTGGCCCGCCGTTATTTCGCCGACATGGACTTGGTGATCGTGGAGGGATTCAAGCGGGCCCCGATTCCCAAGATCGAAGTCTTCCGGACCGGGATTGCACCCAGGCCGCTCTTCGATCCCCATGCCGAGAACGCCGACGAGTGGATCGCGATCATGACGGACGATCTCAAGTACACGGCCCCCTGCCGGGTGCTCCACTTCTCGGATACGATGTGGCTCACGCTGCTCACCGTCCTGATCACGGAGCACGCCAAGCAGCTTCTCCCGTGACCGCCCCGCTCACGCCAGCCGAGGCGGCCCGCCGGATTCTCGCCGAGGTCCGGGTCCAGCCGCCGCTGCGCCTGCCGCTCGACGACGCCCTGGGCGCGGTGCTCGCCGAGCCGGTCACCTGTCCCATCGACATCCCCGCGTGGACCAATTCGGCGATGGATGGTTTCGCCGCTCGGGCCGAGGACGTGCGCGGAGCGAGCCTGCCTAACCCGCGAGTCCTGCGGGTGGTGGAAACCATCCCGGCCGGCAGGTTCCCCACCAGGGCGATCGGTCCCGGGGAATGTGCCCGGATCTTCACCGGCGCGCCCCTGCCCGAGGGGGCCGACTCGGTCATCAGGCAGGAAGACACCGACCTGGGGGCCAGGGGCCAGGGGCCCGGGGCCCGGGGCCGAGCCGCCGAGCCACCCGGGGAAGGGCGGGGCGATTGGGTCGTCTCGATCTCCAACGACCGCGACTGCGGGGTCAATATCCGGCGAGCGGGAGAGGACATGCACAAGGGAGAAGTGGTACTCCCGGCGGGTACCGAGCTCGGTCCGGCCCAGCTCGGCGTGCTCGCATCGATCGCCGTCGCCCAGCCTGTGGTCTTCCGGCGGCCGCGGGTGGCCATCCTCGGCAGCGGCGACGAAATCGTGGACTTGGATCGCCCCGAGGAGATCCTATCCGGCCGCAAAGTCGCGAGCTCCAACACCCACACCTTGCTGGCCCTGATCCGCCAGGCCGGCGGCATCCCGGTAAATCTGGGCATCGCGACCGACACGCCGGAGAGCCTGCGCGACCACCTAACCCGCGCCGCGGGCTGCGACCTGCTGGTGACCACGGCGGGGATCAGCGTCGGCGAGCACGACTACCTCCGGAGTGTGCTGGCGGAGTTGGG
This sequence comes from Gemmatimonadales bacterium, assembly GCA_052389555.1. Lineage (GTDB taxonomy): Bacteria > Gemmatimonadota > Gemmatimonadetes > Gemmatimonadales > GWC2-71-9 > JABFSM01. Next base: position 1,874 of record JBQTHV010000030.1, read on the forward strand.
AGCCGAGCTACGGTTCTGGAAGCTCAGGATGCGGCCCGGCGCCCCGGTGGGATTCGGCCTGCTCGGAGAGACGCCCTGGATCGGCCTGCCCGGGAATCCGGTGAGCACCATGGTGACCTTCGAGCTGTTCGTGCGCCCGGCAATCCGGAGAATGATGGGCCACCGGCTCCCGTTCCGCCGAACGATACCCGTGCGGGTTATGGAACCGATCCGTCTGGGGCCGAAACTCCAGCATTTCCTTCGAGCGGTGGTTACCGAAACGGGCGGCTCCTCGGCTGGACGGCTGGACGGCTCGGCCCTCGGCGCTCGGCACTCGGCTAGGGGCCCCTGGCCCCCGGCCCCTGGCCCCTGGCCCCTCGAGGCTCGGCTCACCGGTCCCCAAGGCTCCGGCATCCTCACCTCGATGGTCAGGGCAAACGCGCTCCTGGTGATCCCGGAGGGCCAGCATGAGACGCCGCCGGCCGCAGAAGCCAGCGCGATTCTCCTGGACGATCTCCACCACGTGGCCGAGCCTCCCTGGTAGCGGGCATCCCGGCAAGTCCAAGGGAAGAGCCTTGGCCATGGCGACCTTTCGAGCGATGGTGCTGCGCGCCCCGCGAACAGCGCTGGAACCGGCAGAATTCTCGATTCCTGACCCCGGTCCCAACCAGGTGCTGGTCAAGGTTGCCGCTTGCGCGGTCTGCCGGACCGATCTTCACGTCATCGATGGCGAACTCCAGAATCCGAAGCTGCCCCTGGTCCCTGGACATGAGATCGTCGGCACCATCGAGGCCACGGGCGTGGACGTGGGGCCCAACCGGATCGGCGAGCGGGTCGGCATTCCCTGGCTCGGCTGGACCTGCGGAACCTGCGAGTGGTGTGCGAACGGGCAGGAGAATCTCTGCCCCCGCGCGCGCTTCACGGGTTACCAGATCGATGGTGGCTATGCCGAATACACGGTGGCGGACGCGCGCTATTGTTTCCTGCTGTCGCCCGCTCTCGACCCGGGCGTGCAGGCACCCCTGCTCTGTGCCGGGCTCATCGGTTATCGCGCCTACCGCGCCGCCGGCACGCGCTCGGGAGACCGGCTGGGCCTCTACGGATTCGGCGCGGCGGCGCACCTGATCGCCCAGATTGCCATCGCCGAGGGCCGGACACTCCATGCCTTCACGCGGCCGGGTGACCTCGAGACGCAGGAATTCGCGCGCGGGTTAGGATGCGTCTGGGCTGGTTCGTCGGATGAGGTTCCGCCCGAGCCGCTGCATGCCGCCATCATCTTCGCTCCGGTCGGCGCTCTGGTCCCGGCAGCATTGCGGGCAACCCGGCCCGGTGGGACCGTCGTGTGCGCGGGAATCCACATGAGCGACGTCCCCGCGTTCCCGTACGAGCTGCTCTGGAAGGAGCGGGTGGTACGCTCGGTGGCCAACCTAACCCGGCAGGATGGGGCCGAGTTCTTGAGCCTGGCGGCCCGGCTGGGACTCCGGCCGACGGTGCGGACCTACCCGCTCGCGGAGGCCAACCGCACCCTGGAGGACCTCCGAGCCGGTCAGCTCCAGGGCGCAGCGGTCCTGATTCCCTGAGACCCTATCGGATGGGCGGCGCGGGGGCGAAGTTGGCCGGAAGCGGAGTGCCGGTCGCCTGGCTCTGCACCTCGACGATGTCGGCCTTCATGGTGCCTAGCGCTCCCAGGAGCTCGTCCTTCTCTCGCTGCGGAACGTTGAAGGCATCCAGCGTGGCGACCAGGTCTTCCACCAGCGCGTTGAACTCGCCTTCGGTGACTCCCATGTTCCGGTGCGCCTCTTTCATGGAGCGGCCGGTGTAGCTGCAGGGCCCTCCCGAGACCATGCAGATCTGATCGACCAGCATGGTCTTAACGCGGCCGATGTCGCTCCTGGCGAACTTCTTGTTGATGCGGTCGTCCGCCGCGACCCGGGCTACGAAAGAGTCCACCACCGACGCAATGGCGTCCCGGCCGCCGAGCCGGTCGTAGAGGCTCCGGCTGGCCATGGCATCGGCCGCTGCGGCCGCCGTCGTGTCCTGGGCGGGCTGCTCCCCTCGTCGGCATGAGCCCAGCACGATCAAGCCAGCGGCGAAACCGATCGCAACCCGCACGAATCTGCGCATGTCCGGACTCCCGCAAGAAACCAGGCCGTATGATCGCCTTCTCCCCCCGGCTTGTAAAGGAGGGGACTCGGGGACTCGTTACCCCCCCTTGATCGAGGTCAGCAGGCGGCCCAGGTCGATGCGTTGGGCCAGCTCCTGCATCTCCGTCCGCGCAGCCGGGACCAGCGCCCCGGCCTCGCTACGGAGCCGCTCGAAGAGGGCCAGCAGATCGGCCCGGCTCAACCGGCGCCCTTGCTCGTAGTACTGTTTGGCAGCGTGCCCGAGCGCATATGTAGTCACGAACCCAAGCCCCGCTCCAGCGACCGCTCCCACCAGGCCGCCACCGAGCCGCCGAGCCGCCGAGCCGCCGAGCAACCTTCGAACCGCCCCGTCGAGAAGCTGGGCCGCGGTCCCGATCCCCATTGCCCCCAGGAGATCCTTCACCTGGTCCGCGTCGAGCTTCTGCCCGTAATCGGCACCGATGCGATACACGAGTCGCATCTGGATCGGAATGATGGCGAGGGTCGCCAGGGTCTGCGGCAGGAGCTCCAGCGCCCCCGTGAGCAAGGCCTGCTGCCGGATCATGTGATCCAGCGCGGCGTCGTGGGAGACCGCCGGTATTCCAGCCTGGGAGGGACGGGCCCCTTCGGCACCGGAACGGGGACCACTATCGGGAATCGGACCGGCGAGGGGTGCCTGGGCGATCGAGCGGGCCTCGTCTTCGGTCGGCTTCGTCTCAGTCGGGACCGCGAGCCGGTCCCGCAGTCGCTCCAGAAACGCGCGCTCGCTCGGATTGGCCTCGCCATCGGCATAGACCACCGTTACCGCCAGCTCATAGGCCAGCCGGCGCGCTTCTTGGGACGAGAGCCCGGCCGCGGCCTGCTCGAGGTTCAGCCGGCCGCTCTGGACTCGAGCGCTCAGCCCTGCCGGGTCCGCTCCCCCGAAACGGGCTACCAGTCTGGCAAGCTCTTCCTGCTCGGTGGGAGGCCGCCGGCCGTCGGCCAGGGCGGCCATGAGGCAGATGGCAAGAATTGGCTCGCGGTCGGTATCGTGCATGCTCGTGGCTCGGGACTCGGCTCTCGTTGCTCGGCGCTCGGCTCTCGGCAGAAGGGGCTACCATCGACCAGACGAGTGCCGAGTGCCGAGTGCCGAGTGCCAATTTACCATTCTCCCACGAGCCTGCTATCTTATAGTCCAGAAGGGGAGTAGCTCATCCGCCCCTCGGGGCGGACCGCGGAATCGTCAACACTGCCGGCGTGACCGGCCCGGTTCCCGGGGCTGCGATTCGCTTCGCATCAGAGCGAGACCTTCGTCGGCCGTCTCCACGCTTGGGAGGCGGCGGCGAGGGCTCGCTCTTCGTTTAGGGAGGAATGGAATGAGAAACAACGCCAAGACGTTCGTTCTGATGGCAGGGTTGCTGGCCCTGTTTCTGGGGTTGGGCCAGGCGCTCGGCGGGAGCCAGGGGATGATGACGGCGCTCCTGATCGGCGGGCTGTTCAACTTCGGGATGTACTACTTCTCGGACAAGCTGGTGCTCAAGATGTACGGCGCCCAGCTGGTGACCCGGGAGGAAGCGCCCGCACTGTATGACATGGTGGACCGCCTCCGGCAGCGCGCCGGTCTGCCCATGCCAAAGGTGGCGATCGCACGGCAGGAACAGCCCAACGCTTTTGCGACGGGACGTAACCCGCACCACGCCGTGGTCGCGGTGACCGCGGGGCTGCTGGAGCGATTCCCCCAGGACGAGATCGAAGGTGTCCTCGCGCACGAGCTGGCGCACATCAAGAACCGCGACATGCTCATCATGACGGTCGCGGCCGGGCTGGCGGCGGCGATCGGCTTCCTGCCGCGGCTGATCTTGTTCGGGGGCGACCGGGACGAGCACCCTAACCCGGCGATCGGCATCGCCCTCATGCTACTGGCCCCGATCGGCGCGATGATCATCCAGATGGCCGTATCGCGCCGGCGGGAATTCGAGGCCGACCGGGTAGGCGCTGAGATCGCGGGCCAGCCGGTGCCGCTGGCCAACGCGCTCCGGCGGCTCGATGCGTTTGCCCATCGGATCCCGATGGACGTCGTGCCCGCGGCGGCGCCCCTGGCGCAAGTCAATCCGCTGGCGGCGCACGGAGGCGGACTGGTATCGTTGTTCAGCACACACCCGCCCATCGAGCAGCGGGTCGCGGCACTGCTCGCCCTGGCCGGCACCGAAGCCCGCTGAGTGCCGGCCCAGGACCCGTGGGTATGGGCCGGCTTCAGCGCGGTGGTGCTGGGGCTCCTGGTCCTCGATCTCGGGGTCCTGAACCGGCGCGCCCACCTGCTCTCGGTGCGGGAAGCCAGCTTGTGGAGCGCCGGGCTCGTTCTTCTCGCCCTCCTGTTCGGCGGATTCCTCTGGCTCGAGCTGGGCCAAACCAGCGCGCTGGAGTATTACACCGGATATCTGATCGAGCTCTCCCTCAGCGTCGACAACCTCTTTGTCTTTCTGCTGATCTTCCAGTACTTCGCGGTACCGGGGGCGCTCCAGCCCCGGGTGCTCAAGTGGGGGATCGTCGGGGCCATCGTGATGCGCGGCATCATGATCGCGGCAGGGGCCCTGCTGCTGGCGCGGTTCCACTGGATCACCTTCGTGTTCGGCGGGATCATCGTCATCACCGGGATCCGCTTCTTCCGGACCGGAGCCGCGACCCGCCTGGAACCGGAGCATAACCCGCTGGTCAGGCTGGCCATGCGGTTCCTGCCGTTCTCGCGGGCGTACGAGGGAGACCGCTTCTTCGTGAAGAGCCTGGAGCGCGGCTGGCTCGCGACGCCGCTCTTCCTGGTCGTGCTGGTAGTCGAGTGGAGCGACCTGGTATTCGCGATCGACAGCATCCCTGCCATTTTCGCAATCACCCGGGATCCATTCATTGTCTACAGCTCGAACGTGTTCGCGATTCTCGGGCTCCGAGCCCTCTATTTCGTCCTGGCGAGCGCGATGGACCGCTTCGTGTATCTGAAACCCGCCGTGGCGACCATCCTGGTGTTCGTCGGCCTGAAGATGCTCAGCACTCCCTGGGTCCATATCTCGACCGAACTCTCGCTCGGTCTGGTGCTGGGCCTGTTGAGTGCGGGGGTGCTGGCCTCGTTACGCAAGACCCGCACGCCCGATGTCCCGCCCCCGCCGGCTCCACCGCCCTCGGTACCGATCCCGCCGGTCACGGAACCGCGATAACTTCGACCGCACCGTGGCGGCGGGTGACCGAGGCGACTACCCCGTCCGGCTGGCGGGTTATGACGAGGTCGAGCTCGGCGTCGGACACCTGGAGGTTGTGCAGCTGGACTTCCTGAATCGACGGCGGCAGCCGGGCATGGCGGAGCCGTACCACCCGCTCGGGGGCGCAGATCTCGAGCCCCAGGGCGGCCTGGAGCAGCAGGAACACGGCGGCTGAGGCCCAGGTCTGCGGGGCGCAGGCGACCGGGTACAGCGTCGGGCTCTCCCCGGCCCGGCGGTGGAAGCCGCAGAACAGCTCGGGTAGCCGGTGAAGCTCGACGAAGAGGCTGGTGTCGAACATTCCGGTGAGCACGGCCAGCGCCCCTTCATGAAAGCCGTAGCGGCTCATCCCGTAGCCGATCATCGCGTTGTCGTGGGGCCAGACCGAGCCATTGTGATACGACATCGGGTTGTAGCGCGCCTCGGTGTTGGTGACCGTGCGAATCCCCCAGCCGGAGAAGCTGTCCGCGGCGAGCAGCGCGCGGGTCACCCGGGCTGCATGCTCGGGCGTGGCGATCCCGGCAAACAGGGCGTGGCCCGCGTTGGACGTCCGGACCAGGCAGGGTTGCTTCGCGCCGTCGAGGGCCAGGGCGTAGGTACCCAGCGCATCCGACCAGAAGGCGGCTTCGAACCGCTCGCGAAGAGCGGCGGCCTTGCGGGTTAGGATCTCGCCCTGCTCCGGCCGGCCCAGCACCCGGGCCAGGGTCGCGGCGCCGAGCCACCCGGCGTAGAGGTAGGCCTGCAGCTCACCCAGCGCGATCGGGCCCCGCGCGAGGGTCCCGTCGCGGTGGAAGACCGAATCGGTCGAGTCCTTCCATCCCTGGTGCACCAGTCCCTCCGGGGACTCGCGCAGATAATCCACGAACCCGTCGCCGTCGTGATCGCCGTCCCGCTCGATCCACTCGAGGGCGCGCTCCACGTGGGGCCAGATCCACTCGGCGAAGGCGCCGTCCCCGGTCCGCTCGTAGTAGGCCGCCGCCAGCATCACGAAGAGCAAGGTGGCGTCGTGGCTGCCGTAATAGGTCCCGAAGGGGATCTCGTCCAGCGCGGCCATCTCCCCACCCCGAAGCTCATGGAGGATCTTGCCGGGCTGGGCATCCTGCTCCGGGTTATGCTCGGTGGCCTGGCGCCTGGCCAGGAATCGCAGCACCCCGCGGGCCAGGTCGGGGGTCACCCAGAGGTACTCGAGCGCGGTGATCAGCCCGTCGCGGCCAAAGGGCGTGCTGTACCACGGAACGCCGGCGTACGGATAGGGACCGTCGGGCGTATCGGTGATCATGAGTGCGAGGTCCGCGGAGCTCCGGTTCAGCCAGTCGTTGAACTGCTCGTTGGAGGTGTAGATCCGGCAACCGGCCAGCCGGTGGGCGTGGAGGGTCTCGGTGGCGCGGTCGAGAGCGGCGGAGAACGCCACGGGGACCGGAGCCTGGTCGCCCAGCTCGCAGGCCACCGTAATCCAGTTGGTCGCTTCGGCGCCGGGCTCCAGATGCACCAGGAGATGCGCTTCCCCGCTGGTAAGCTTGGCGGGGGCCGGCGTAAAGGTGATCCGGGTCCGTCGCTCGACTCGATCGAGCCCGTGATAGCCGAGGATCACCGCGTTCTCCTCGACCACCGTCGGCAACCGGTCACCCCGCCTTGGGCGGGTTAGGCCACGAACCTCGAAGATGTCGAAGTAATCGGCATCGAGGCTCACCGTCAGGGTGAGGTCAACCGGGGCCTGGGCAAAGTTGCGGACCGAGAGACGCTCGTAGCAGACCGCCTCCCAGAGACAAATGGTCCGCGCCAGGTACAGGGTGCCTCGGGGGATGGCGAGATGCCCGCCGGCCATCACGTCGAAGTTGGTGAGATCGATGGCCAGATGGGCGTTGTCCTCCTTGACCGTGGAGCTGAGCAGCATGGGCCGGTCCCGTCCGAGCCGGATGAGCAGGCGAGACAGAAACCGGGTCCCGTCGTGGAAGAGACCTTCTTCCCCGCGGCCCACGGGCTTGATGTCGCCGAAGCGGTCGAACACGGCAAAGGTGTCGCCATGCTTCAGCACCCGGTTCTGGTGCTGCGCCAGCGCCGAGGTCGCCAGGATGTAGTACTTGTTGTCGATCTCGACGATGTCGGAGACGTCGAGGGACTGAGGTTTCACCGTGGCGGTTGGGCGGTTGGGCGGATAGGCGGTTGGATGGCTCGTCCGGTTTGGTGCTCGGGACTCGGCACTCGGCGCTCGGCGGCAAGCCGACGAACCAACCGCCCACCCGACCAACCGACTAACCGCCCGGCAACCAGCCCTTCGTAGACGCGGACGTAGTCGTACGCCATCCGCTGCACGGTGAAGCGGCGCTCGAACTCATCCCGGCAGCGCCGCCGGCTCAGGCGCTCGACCTCGCGCACGGCTCGAGCGGCTTCTTCGATGTCGTTGACGATGAAACCGGTCACCGCTTCCTCGACTACCTCCCGGACCGAGCCTTCGGGCCACGCGATGATCGGCGTCCCGCACGCGAGCGCCTCGATCATGACCAGCCCGAACGGCTCTCGCCAGTCGATCGGGAAGAGCAGCGCGCGGGCACCGCCGAGGAAGGCGGTTTTCTCGTGCTCGCCGATTTCACCGATAAACTCGACGAACGGTTGTTGGAGGAGAGGCTCGATCTCCTGCTCGAAGTATTGCTGATCCACCGGATCGACTTTCGCCGCGATCCGGATCGGCAGTCCCGCCTGTCGGGCGATCTCGATGGCGCGGTCCACCCGCTTTTCCGGGGAGATCCGGCCCAGAAACGCCAGATACCGGCCCGGCTCCTCCGAAAGCTGGTGGAGATCCGGCGGCAACCCGTGATGCACCGTCGCGACCCAGGTCGCATGGGGCAGCGGCTCGCGCTGGGCATCCGAGATCGAGATCACCGGCATTTCGGCATACTCGTGGTAAAGCGGACCGAGCTCGGGAATATCGAGCCGCCCATGCAGGGTCGTGACATGCGCTCGTCCGAGCCGCCGGCTGACGGGGAAGTGGATGTAGTCCACGTGCCAGTGGATGATGTCGAACTGGTCGGCCCGGCGCACGACTTCTTCGAGCATGACCAGGTGGCAGGCGCCGTGATCGTGAGTGCCCTCGTCAAGACGAAGCGACTGCGGCCAGCAGGGCACCAGACGGGCCCTGGTGTCCGAATCGCCACTGGCGAAGAGGGTAACGTCGTGTCCCTGGTCAGCCAACTCGTCGGTCAGCCAGGCGACTACCCGCTCGGTCCCGCCATACAGTTTGGGCGGCACACTTTCGTACAACGGAGCGACTTGAGCGATACGCACCGGTGAACTCCTGAAATCGCGGCGTGCTGAGTGGGGGGACGTTTGAGAAGAGGCCGGCTGGACACCTATTCGATGAGCTTCTCCAGTTCTCCGGGATCGACCGGCTTGACCAAGTGATGGTGGAAGCCCGCCACACGGGCACGGGCCTTGTCGGCTTCCTGTCCCCAGCCGGTCAACGCGATCAGGGTCACGTCTTCGCTCCACGGCCGCTCCCGAATCCGCTGGCAGATCTCATACCCATTGAGCTTGGGGAGGCCGATGTCGAGGAGGACGATTTCGGGACGAAACGCTTCAGCCGCAGCGAGCGCCGCTTCCCCGTCGAATTCGGTCCGAACTTCGTGACCCTGGTGCGCGAGAAGGGCGCCCAGGGTCATCGCGGAGTCCCGGTTGTCATCGACAACCAGAATGCGCCGCGAGTGCCCTGGTGAACCCGGCCGGGCCGGTTCAGCGGCTGCGACCGGCTCCCGCGCGGACAGGGGAGCGGGAACCCGTACCGTAAACCGGGTACCACGATGCTCTCCTTCGCTCGCTACCTCGACCCGGCCCCCGTGCATCTCCACCAAACGCTTCACCAGGGTGAGCCCGATTCCGAGGCCTCCGCGGGTGCGTTCGAGCGGCTGGCCCACCTGGGCAAACATGTCGAAGATCTGGGGAAGTTTCTCGCGGGGAATCCCGATCCCGGTGTCTTCGACCGTGACCACGGCCTCGCTGTCCTGCACGACAGCTCGAACCGAAATGCGCCCGCCCGGTTCGGTGTATCTGGCCGCGTTGTTGAGCAGGTTCGCCACGACCTGGGCGAGGCGCACCGGATCTCCTTCGAGCCACACCGGCTGGGCCGGCAGGCTCACCGACAGCTCGTGATGGGCCTGCTGGATCAGCGGGCGGCTCGTTTCCACTGCGTTGCGGACCACTTGGGCGAGCTCGACCGGCTCCTTGCGCAACTCCATTTGCCCGCTGGTGATCCGGCTCAAGTCGAGGAGATCGTCCACCAACCGGACCAGCTGGGAGAGCTGCCGCTCCATCACGCCGAGGTTGGCCCGGTTGGCGTCGGCCTCTTGCGGGTTATGCCGGAGCAGCTCCAGCGCGTGCCGGAGCGGGGCCAGCGGGTTACGCAATTCGTGAGACAGGATCGCCAGGAATTCGTCCTTCTTGCGGTCGGCTTCCCGCAACTGCGCGGTCACCCGGCGGTCGAGTCGTCGGCGCTCCAGGAGCTGTCCCATCTGGCTGCCCAGGGTCGCCACCATCTCGAGCAAATCGGGATCGGGCTCCCGGATCTCGTGGCTGAAGAACTCCATGACGCCGAGTACCTCGCCGCCGTGCTCGATGGGAAAGCCGAACGCGCCGTGGAGACCGTCTCGCGCCGCGAAGGGCGCGCGAGGGAAGTTGCCGTCCCGGGTCACGTCGGGAATCCAGGCGGGCCGCCGCGAGGTCCAGATCCGTCCCGGAAGCCCCACGCCGGGAGGAAAAGTCCGCTCCCTGGTAATCCGCTCGAATCGCGGTACCGACACCCCTTCAGCCGGCCAGAACGTGTGACAGCGCAGAATCTGTTGCTCCGGATCGACGAGCCACAGGGCGCCGACCTCCCAGCCCAGATTGGTCCCGATCCCTTCCAGCACGCCCGGCGCCGCTTCCTCGAGGGTATCGACCCGAGTGAGCAGCTGGGTGACCGCGAGGCGGGCGCTCCGGCGCCGTTCCCGCCGCGCCCGATCGGTGATGTCGCGCAAATGGGCCGTGAAGATCGGCAATCCCGGGGTGAGGATGCGGGTTACGGTGAGTTCGACCGGAAACTCGGTTCCGTCCTTGCGCAGACCGGGCATTTCGATCCGCGCATCGAGAATGGGGCCTTCGCCGGTCGCGAGGTATCGGGCCAGCCCGCGGCGGTGCCGCTCGCGCAGCGCGGGGGGGATGATCAGGCTGGCCATCTCGCGGCCGACTGCCTCGCCCCTGCTGTAGCCGAAGATCCGCTCCGCCGCCGGGTTGAACTCGAGGACCTTCCCCTCGAAATCCATCGTGATGATGGCATCGAGCGCATTCTCCAGGAACGCCGCTTTCCGGGCTTCGCTATCTCGGAGTGCCCGTTCCGCGGCGCGTCGTTCGGTCACGTCGCGGAACACCAGGACCACGCCGGTGATATTGCCTTCGCTATCGCGAATGGGCGCCGCACTGTCGTCGATCGGCAACCGTGATCCGTCCCTCGCCACCAGGATCGTGTGATTGCCGAGCCCCACAATCACACCCTCGCGCAGCACCCGATCCACCGGGCTCGCCGCCGCCTCCCCGGTCTGCTCGTTGATGATCCGGAATACCTCGCCGAGCGCCTTGCCCTGCGCTTCCTCCGGGGGCCACCCGGTCAGCCGCTGGGCCATGCTGTTGAGCATGGTGACCTGCCCTCGCACGTCGGTGGTGATCACGCCATCACCGATGCTGGCGAGCGTGGTCCGCAATCGCTCGCGCTGCTGGGTGGCTTCTCGCGCGTTGGCCTCGGCCCGTCGCCGAGCCCGGTGCATGGCCTCGCCGAAGATCACGATGATCAATGATGCGCCGAGATAGCCGAACAGACCCACCAGCTCGGCGGTGTCGTAATACCCCAGGGTCCCACGCGGTGGAATAAAGAGGTAGCGCACCGCGAGGTAGCCGGTTCCGGACGCGAGTAGCGCCGGACCGTAGCCCCCATACCAGGAGGCGACCGCGATCGCCGGGAACAGGGTGAGAAAGGGAAGCCCGTCGGCGAGAACGGGATCGAGCAGAAACCGGACAGCAACCGCAATGGCGGTGACGAGCACCGCCAGCCCGTATCGCGAAACCCAAGAGGTAGTCAGCGACACAGCCTCAACATTACCCTTGTACCCCATGAAGAGCCACACCCACTACCTCTGGTTCGAGACCCGGAAGCGGCAGGAGATCATTGACATCACCGACGCCGTGGAGCAGGAGCTCAAGGCGAGCGGCATTGCCGAGGGCTTTGCGCTCGTTTCCGCGATGCACATTTCGGCATCGGTCTTCGTCAACGACCACGAGCCGGGCCTCTGGCACGACATTCTGCACTGGCTGGAGCACACGGTCGCACCCTGGGACCCCGGTCGCTATCGCCACAACGAGACCGGAGAAGACAACGCCGCGGCCCATCTCAGGAGTCTCACTGTGGGGCACGAGGTGCTTGTTCCCGTCACCACGGCCAAACTCGACCTGGGACCCTGGCAGCGGATCTTTTATGGGGAATGGGACGGCCGGCGCCGGAAGCGGGTCATCATCAAGATCATGGGCGAATAGGCCATCGTGTCGGTTTGACACGCACGAGTGTCCACCGCTGAGGTCACCGGGACCGACGATCAGGCACCCGGCCCGCCGCGATGCTTTGCAGAACAAGCGGTTGGACCGGACGGAACCGGGCACGACCCATGCATTTGGGCCCGGCATGTTCCGGCGGATGGTGTTCGTTCTCGCACTCGCCGCGTGTGGCGCCCCAACCGGGCCGAGCCCCCAGGATGAGCTGGCCGCGGCGCGGGCCCGGTGGGAGGCGCAGCGCATGGACTCCTACGAGTTCGAGCTCACCCGGATGTGCCTTTGCATTTTCGGCGGGCGGGTCGTGACGGTGCGGGTGGAGGCCGGCGCGGTGGCAGCGGCCAATTACGCCGATTCGAACACGGCGGTCGAGGCTGCGCTCCTGAGTTATCTCCCGACGATTCCGGATCTGTTCGACCTGATCGAGGACGCCCTGGAGCAGCATGCCGCGCGGGTTATGGTTCAGTACGATGCCTCGACCGGTCATCCCACCCACATCGAGCTGGACTATTCGCTGATGGCGATCGACGATGAGTTCACCTATGAGGTGGCCAAGCTCGTGCCCCTCAGGGAGGCGGTTCGGTGAGAGCCGGTGGCTCGGCGCTCGGCGCTCGGCACTCGGCGCTCGGCGCTCGGCGGCTCGGTGGCTGGACGGCTCGGCGCCTGGGCGGTGCAGCGGGGTTGCTGGTTGCGGCGGGCTGCGGGTTAATCCCGACCAGCGAGGGCCCGCCGCCGCTCCTGGCCACCCTGCCCCGCGCGCTCACCCCGGCCGAAACGCGTCTCATCACGGCCAGCAACGAGTTCGGGTTCGATCTGTTGGACCGGGTCCGCGCCGCGGCTCCCGACAGCAATGCCTTCCTTTCCCCGATCAGCGCGGCGATGGCGCTCGGCATGACGCTCAACGGCGCCGCCGGGCTGACGCTCGATTCGATGCGGCTGGCCTTGCAGATGGCCGATCTCCCCCAAGGGGATGTCAACGCGGGGTTTCAGAGTCTGA
>JBQTHV010000031.1:0-45166 GCA_052389555.1 Gemmatimonadales bacterium
GCGCTGCATTTCGAGCGGCCTGACGGGGGCCCGCAGGAGCCAGAGCCGGACGAGACGACGATCGAAGCACGCCCCAATGGCCCGCTATACGTGCGAGGCCGGATCCGTATCATGCGCCCCGGTGGCGAGCTGATTCGACAAGACACTCGAGTGGCGCTTTGCCGGTGTGGTCACTCCGAGAACAAGCCGTTCTGCGACGGGTCACATCGCCGGGTGGGCTTCCGCGACAGCATCTGAGGCCGGGCAACCGCTTCCTGTCTCAGGGCATCTACCTTAGAACTACGTCGGGAGATCCCCATGTCCAGGCCGGTCTTCGCCGCGACCGTGGTACTCGCCGGTAGCTTGCTCCTTCCCTTTCATCAAGCGAGTCAATCCGCCCGACCCAGCGATACCGAGCTTCGCCGCCGGATCGAGACCTACCTCGCGCCCCTCGCGCCGACCGAGCTCTCGGGAACGCTGATCGTGGCCCGGGGGCCCCAGATCGTTCTCGAGCGATCGTTCGGCTTTGCCGCCCACGAGCTGCGGGTGCCGTTCACGCCCGAAACCCCGACCAACATCGCCTCGATCACCAAGCCGCTCACCATCATCGTCACGGCGCGGCTCGCCGAGGCAAAGGCGCTTTCGGTCACCGACACGATCTCCCGCTGGCTTCCTGAGTTCGTGCATGGGTCACGAATCACCATCACCCAGCTTCTCAACCATCGCGCCGGAATCCCGCACCGCCTGGTAGCCGAAGATCAGCAGCAGGAGCCGCGCACGGCAATGGACATGGTCCGGGCAGCCAACGCGCTGCCGCTCCTGTTCGAGCCCGGGAGCAAGTCGGTGTATAGCTCGGGTGGTTATGCAGTCCTCGCGGCAGTCCTGGAACGGGTTACCGGGAAGCCCTACGACGAGCTGCTCCAGGAGCATGTCGCGCGTCCCGCCGGTGCCCGGATCGTTCGTCATGTCGACCGGCGGGAACGTCTCCCCGGCCGCGCGCTCAGCGTCATTCCGATCGGAGACGGCGTGATCAACGCCCCGTTCCGCGATCTGTCCTTCCTCGTGGGCGGAGGCTCGGTCTATTCCACCCCTCGCGACATCTTCACCGTCATGCAGGGTGTGCTCTCGGGCAGGTACGGCGCCGCATCGCGATCGGCGCTGCTCCGGCCCAACGGCTTGGCCTGGAATGGAATCACCAATGGGTATCGGGCGTTCGCCGATTGGCACGCCAGCGACTCGCTGGCCGTGCTGTTCTTCGCCAATGCCTATACCGGTGCGATCGACCTGATCCGGCGCGACCTTCCGCGAATTGCGCGAGGGGAGATCATGCCGACGCCCAAGATCCCGCGCGTTACCGCCGTGGTGCTATCCGAGTTCGCCCGCGCCCGGATCGCAGGCCAGTACGACGTCGCGGGGATCACCGCGACTGCCGCGTTTGCCTCGCCTCGTCTGCTTCTCTTCGGCGATCGTGCTCTCCTCCCGATCAGCGACTCGGTGTTCTTCTGCACCGCGGACTATGCCGAAGTCACCTTCGCGTCCGACTCGACCGGAGCGGTCCGCCAGATCGAATGGGGGCCGGGCACGTGGGGGACTGGCGAGCCCGGTTCGCGTTACCCCAAGCTCCCCGGCTCGGCGCGCTAGGCACCCTGCTTCACTCTCACCGGGACCGCGGCCAGACGTTATCGCTCGGATCGCGGTCCGGAAACCGCCGGAACGGATCCAGCACGATTCGGGTAATCTCCCGTCCTCCGAAATCCAGCTCCGCCCGGAAGGAGCGGCTTCCCCCGAACCATACCTCCACGGGCCAGGTCACCACTGCGGTAAGGCTGTCCGTCATCCGGCTGTTGGTCATCGCCTTGATCAGCGGACCCTGGGGCGCAAACTGGATTTGGAGCACCACCGGTGCCGGCATCTCCCCGTCCTGCCGTACCGTCACCACCATCCGAGTCCCACTTCGCTCCAGTGCCTGGATCGAGCCATGCACCGCTTCCGTGGTGAAGAGCCAGTAATACCAGAACCAGTTCAGGTCCTGCCCCAGCGCCCGGTTCATGGAGAACATGTAGTCCCAGGGAGAGGGATGCTTGAAGCGCCAAGCCCGGGCATACTCGCTCGTGGCCCGCTGGACCGCGCTGTCTCCCACGATCCCACCCAGCATCGAGAGCATCTGGGGCGCCTTGCCGTAGGTGGTGAAGCTGTAGAACTGACCCTGGTAATTGGCGGGCCACATCATGGGCGATTCGGTTTCCTGCCCGCTGATCTGCCCGTACTGCTGGCCTCGTCCGTCCAGATTGGCCGGCTGACCCCGCCGGTCTGCGGCCGACAGGATGTTCATATACTGGTTGAACCCCTCGTCCATCCAGCCGTACCAGGTCTCGTTCACGCCCACCATCATGGGCCACCACTCGTGCCCGGTTTCATGGTCCGCCGCGCCGATACCGGACATGAGGAACATCGGATACTCCATTCCGAGTTCCGGGCCATCGGCCATAGTGAGCTGAGGAAAGGCGTAGGGCATCCACAGTTTCGAGTAGAACTCCAGCGCGTGCCGCACGATCGGCCCGGCCCGCTTGAATGCGGTGTCGCCCGGCAAGTAGAGGATGTGGACCGGAATGACCCCTCGCCCAGGAATCGTGGCGCGAGTTGCGTCCCAGACATAGCTCCGCGACGCGGCCCACGCAAAGTCGTTCGCGGTATCCGCCACGAAGCGCCAGACCAGGCGGTCACTCGACGCCGTTGCGCTCCTGCTTTCCCCGGGACCGATGATGGTGCGCTGGTCATCCGACTCGGTCATCCGGGCCAGCCGCTCCCGGGTCGCCGGGCTCAGGACCGTCGATGGGTTCTGCAGCACACCGGTCGCCCCGACAATCCACCCGCCGGGAACGTCGAGGCTCACCTCCCAGCGCCCGAAGTTGTTATAGAACTCGGACGGACCCAGATAGGGCTCGGTGTCCCAGCCTCGCAGGTCGTCGTATTTCGCCACTCGGGGATACCACTGGGCCACTTGATAGAGCGAATCGGCCAGCCGCCCCATCCGCAATCCACGTCCCTGCTCGACTCGGGGAACCGTAAAACTCCACTCGACCTCGAGGGTGGCCGTTCCTCCCCCCGGGACCGGGCTCTGCAAGGCAATCGAGGCAACCGTCTGGTCCAGCCCGAACGCCGCTGGGCCTCCGGCCGCTGGATTGGCGCCCGGGCGGGGCGGCGGAGGGCTGAGATTCACCGGTTGCCCATCGACGGTGATCCTGGTGATCCGCATCCCCGAGGTGATCTCCACCTGCGACGGAATCGCTGAGAGTCGCCGGGCATTGGGTCGAAAGATGTTCTGATCGAGTCGCAGCACGATGGCGCGGAGCGCGGAGTCGGACGGGTTGTGAATCACGATCCGCTCCTGCCCTGAAACCATGGAGGTCGCCACGTCGAGTCGGGCGCGAATCGTGTACTCGGTCCAGAGCTGCCAGTAGCGCGGGCCGGGCCGCCCGGTCGAGTCCCGGGTTCCCGCCGCGAACGCCCGCCGAATGGTGTTGGTGAGGGGAACATCCCGGCGGATCGTCCGGGTTAGGCCACTACCCCCACCGGCGGGTTGGGCCCATCCGGGGGCACTGGGGGCGATCGCCAGGAAAACCGCGAGAAGAATCGCCTTTGCGCACCAGCGAATGGACATCGGTCCTCCTGTCATGGGAGATCGGCCAAACTTGAACGGCAACTGAGAATGAACATCATCACAATCTGGCGGGTGCCGGCTAAACCTAGTTGGGCCATGCCGAGCTCTGGATGATCGAGGATCGCGGGTGATAGGGGTTCACCCGGTTTGACGCATCGTGGGGGGACCCTCGTCCAAGGAGCCCCCCATGAAACCGGTCGTCTCGTTGCTCCTCAGTCTCACCCTTGCTGCTACCGCCTGCTCGGGCGGGGGTGGCTATGAAGGCCGCTGGGAGAGTACCTTCGGCGGCGTCGTCCTCGACCTCAAGTCGGACGGAACCGTCGCGATCAGCGTGGCGGGAATCCCCAGCGAGGGGACCTGGGACCGACTCGGCAAAGACCAGATCGTGGTTCGAGGACCCCGGCAGGATATGACCCTTACGAAGAGCCGGAACGGCGACCTCACCGACGGCCTGGGCGGACGGTTCGTCCGGCCAAAAGGATAACCCGCTCCCAGAGGCGCCGATGCGATTCGCTCCCCTGACCGGCTTGCTGGTTCGCGGCGCAGTCCCGCTGACCATTCTCGCGTTGCCCTCAGCGGCCCAGGTCGCCCCATCCCCATCGACCGCCGCTCCGGTCACTGCGATTCGTGCGGGCCGGCTGGTCGATCCCGAAACCGCCACCATCGCTCGGAATCAGATCATCCTGGTGCAGAATGGCCGGTTCACCGCGATCGGCGCCAACCTCGCGATTCCCCCCGGCGCGGAGCTCATCGACCTGTCGAGCCTCACCGTGCTTCCCGGACTGGTGGACACTCACAACCATCTGGCCCTGACCTACAAGGAGGTCCCCGAGCGGAACATCTACTACCTGACCTACGTGCTGGAGTCCACGCCGCTCCGCGCCATCCAGGCTGCGTCGAACGGCATCCAGATGCTCGCGTCGGGATTCACCATCGTGCGGGACATGGGGAACAACGCCAACTACGCCGATGTCGCCCTCCGCACGGCGATCGAGCAGGGCTGGATTCCGGGGCCTACGGTCATCCCGTCCGGCCTCATCATCGGTGGAATGGGAGGCCAATTCTCGCCGACTCCCGAGATGGCCATCGACAAGAAGATCATCTATCCCGAGTATCTGGAAGCCGACACCCCCGACGAGATCGTGAAGGCGGTGAGGCAAAACGCGCTCTTCGGGGCGCGGGTCATCAAGATTTGTGTGGACTGCAAGCCCTGGGGTTACACCACCGAAGAGATCCGCCTGGTCGTTGCCGAAGCGGCGAAGGCCGGGCTCAAGGTGGAAGGACACTGCCAGACCGACGACGGAGTCCGGCGGGCCGTCGAAGCAGGGATCTGGTCCATCGCCCACGATCGGGGCATGACCGACGCAAACCACAAGGCGATGGCGGCCAAGGGCGTTTTTCGCGCTGGAACGGAGACCCCCCTCTCCCTGACCGGTCACACCACGCCGGAGCGCTACACCCGCACGGTGGCGATGCTCAAGAATGCCTGGGAGAACAAGGTCCGGCTCACTTTCTCCACCGATGCCGATTACTACGTGCCCGGCAAGACCCGCGGGGAAGTCGCGATCGAGTTCATCGAGACCTGGAAGGCGGCCGGCATCCCAGCCGCCGATATCCTGCGGGCGATGACTCTCGCTGATACCAGGCGAGCGAAACGGAGCGGACCCGCGGGCCGATCAAGGTAGGCCTCCGGGCCGACCTCATCGCGGTGCCCGGTAACCCGCTCGAGAATATCGACGCTCTGCGTGACGTGCGCTTCGTCCTCAAGAACGGGATGGTGTTCAAACGGGATGGCATCATGACCCCGGCGGCGTTCTTCCACGGCGGCCCCGTGAACGGCTGGAACGTGAGATAGCGCTCGGACCCCTCACGAACGCCTCATCGCACCAGCAACTCCCTGAAGCCCCTGACCACATAGGCGTCGGAGGTGCGGTTCTCCACCCGCGCAACCCCCCGTCGCCCATCCCGAGAGAACCGGTAGTAGGCGTCCTGAAACCGGGACGCGCCGAGGAGCACGGGCCTGCTCCCGTCCCGACGAACCAAGTACCGCTCGCGGCTATTGACAGTCTCTCCTACCACGACGAGGAAGGTCTCGTCCGGAAGCCAGAGGGTCGCGCCGAGCCACTCCGCCGTGAGGACGACGAGGCGCTCCATGACGCCGCCCCAAAGCGGCACGAGGGTGACCTGGGCCGAGTCCGCCGCTGCATCGTACCCAACCACGACGGCGGTGCGGCCGTCCGGGGAGAGGAAGAGATTGCCGACCGTTCCGACCCACTCCGGGAATGGGATGGTACTGTCCGGCGTTCCCGAGACTCCCAGTCGGTGTAATGCCCGTCCATCGGGGGAGAGGACTAGCACCCCCTCGGGGAGCGGCCAGAACCGGAACAAGCCCCGGTGGGGAACCCGCAGGACCTCGCGAGTGCGGCCGCTGCCGGGGTCGATCTCGGTGAGCACCACGTGGATGGAGTCGGGCCGGCGAGCCACCAGTACCTTCCTCCCATCCCAAGACCAATCCGCGTCCACCAGGTCGCCGAGGGGGGTCCCAAGCGAGACGGCCGGGCCGCTGTCGGCGGGCATGATCTCGAGCTGCTGGAGACGTCGGTTGTCGATGGTGACGGTCCGCAACGGTCCACACCTCCCACGCCGAAGTCACCTTGGAGTAGGAGAGCGTGCCGTCCCGCCCCACGTGGAACTCCGGGCTCGGCAGCTGGCGCACCAGGGTGTCCGGACTCTCGATGAGGCCGGCCCGCCGAACACGTAGGGCTTCATGTCGCCGCGGCGGTGGCCATCGAATACCAGGTATGCCGTCGCGGGATCGAACCGCGAGGCCTCGACTCGACTGACCCAGGTGTACCCGGGCACCCCGCGCACCGCGGCGCGAACGTTGGCCCAGGTACGGCCCCCGTCCCGGGTGAGCTGCACATTGCCGTCGTCGGTGCCCACCCAGGCCAGTCCGGGCACCAGCGGCGATTCGGCGATGGTGAAGACGGTCGCATGGGTCTCGGCGCCGGTGACGTCGCGGGTTAGGCCTCCACTTTCCGGATTGGCGAACGCGGTGTCCCGGGTCGAAAGATCCGGACTCACGGTGGTCCAGGTGTCACCCCGGTCGGCGCTCCGGAATAGATGGTTGCCGCCGAACCAGACCACCCGCGAGTCGTGCGGAGAGAGAATGATCGGGGCGCTCCAGTTGAACCGGAAATGAGAGCGCGGGAGACCTCCACCGAACCCACCACCTCCTCCGCCCCCGCCTCCGGCACCCGGGGCCGGAGCAGCGGCTGGCGCCGAGTCGGCAAAGTATTCCGCCAGGTTCAGCACGTTGTTGCGATCGGGAGTGATGTCGGTCCCCATCTGACGGAACACCGCGTCGAAGCGCCGGATTCGGCCGCCCTGTGCCTCGGTGTAGACCGTGCGCCAATCGTTCGGATCGACGGTGGTGTGGAACCCGTCGCCGGCGTGGAACTTGAACCAGTGGTCGTTGAGAACCCCGTTGAAGTCCCGGCTGTTGCTCGGCCCGCCCCAGTTGCCGTTGTCCTGCAGTCCCCCATACACCCAATAGGGATCCCGGTTGTCGAGCGTGACCGCGTAGAACTGGCCGAGATCCATGTTGTCGAACATGATGAACCGGCGTCCCCCATCGTAGGTGACGTAAGCGCCCTTGTCGTTGCCGGTATAGAACCGATCGCTGTTCGCGGGATCGATCCAGAGCGCATGGAAGTCGCCCGAGATTCCCTGAAGCGAGCGGGCGAAGCTCCTGCCCCCGTCCTCCGAGACCTGGGCGCTGCCCGCCAGTACGAAGACCCGGTTGGGAATGTTCGGATCGAGATAGATGTGGCTATAGTAGAACGGCCGGTTGTTGTAACGGCTCACATAGCTCCAGCTCGCCCCGCCGTCTTCCGAGCGGTAGATCCCGGTGCCGAGCTTGGTCAGGTCCGCCCAGTCGGACTGTTTCGCTGAGGCTGGAACCCATGCTCGACGATAGCAACGAGAATCCGGGGGTCCTTGCGATAGACCGAGAGCCCGATCTTCCCGGTCGGTCCCCCGGGAAGTCCGCTGGACAGCTTGCTCCAGGTCTCGCCGCCATCGGTGGACTTGAAGATCCCGCCGTTGGGGCCGCCGCTCGTGAAGCGATGCGGCTCCCGCAACCGCTCCCAGAAGGCCGCATACAGCACGCTGGGATTGCTGGGATCCATCACCAGATCGCTGGCTCCCGTGCGGCCGTCATTGGGGAGTCCGTTGCTCAGGCGCTGCCAGGTGCGGCCGCCATCCCGAGTCCGGAAGACCCCCTGGTCCCCGCCGTGGTCCCAGAGATGACCCTGCGCAGCCACGTAAACCAAATCCGGGTTCGCCGGGTGGGTGACTACTCGGCCGATGTGATGGCTCTCCTTGAGCCCTACGTTCACGAAGGTCTTCCCCCCGTCGGTGGACTTGTAGATCCCGTCGCCCCAACCCACCGAGTTGCGGACACAGGCCTCACCGGTTCCCACCCAGATGATCTCGGGATTGGGCTGGAAGATCGCGAGGTCGCCGGTATTCGCGGTCCCATATTGAGTAAAGACGGGATCCCAGGTAGTGCCCGCGTTCACCGACTTCCAGACTCCCCCAGAAGCGGCAGCGACATAGACGATCGCGGGATTGGCCTCGACCGCTTCGATGTCGGTAACCCGACCCGCCATGTTCGCGGGACCGATGTTGCGCCAGCGAAAGTCCCGGAGGAGCTGAGCGGGATCGGGAGTTTGGCCCGTGCCGGCCCGGGCCTGAGCTTGGGCGACCAGAAACCCAACCGGAGGGACAAGAGTCAGGAATGAGGCCGCGATGGTACGGCGCAGAATCGGAAGCATGGGGGTTCTCTGTGGGAGTTCTGCGCAATAATACGTTCGAAATGCGGGATCGCTGAAATCCCTGGTTGACGAATCAGCCCGAGGTTCCTAGTTTCGACCATGCTCGCCCAGTGAGCTGAACCCGTCCTCCTCCCGGAGCGGCGGGTTTCGCGCTTTCTGGGAGGCGAGCCGACCCGAACTCGAGGAGAGCAGCCCATGGCCACCGCGGCCCGACCCAGCCGCAAGCAACCAGCTAGAGCAGCCGCAGCCCCACCCCCCAGCACCAACCGCCGCACCGCCGCCGACGTCATCCGCACCGCCAAAGACGCCCAGATCCAGATGGTGGATCTCCGATTCACGGACCTCCTGGGCACCTGGCAGCACTTCTCGCTGCCGGCCGGCGAGCTGACCGAAGATCCCTTCACCGAAGGGATCGGCTTCGACGGTTCCTCGATCCGGGGGTTCCAGGCGATTAACGAGAGCGACATGCTGCTCTTCCCCGACCCGGCCACAGCCTTTGTCGATCCCTGTCTCGACGTGCCTACGATGGCCATCGTGTGTGACGTGGGCGACCCGGTGACCGGGCAGCGCTACAGCCGGGACCCGCGATACGTCGCGCAGAAGGCCGAGGCCTGGCTTGCCAAGTCGGGAGTTGCGAGTGTCGCCTACTTCGGCCCCGAGGCCGAGTTCTACATCTTCAACTCGGCGCGATTCGACCAGAATGCCCACGAGGGGTACTACTACATCGACTCCGAGGAGGGGATCTGGAACTCGGGCTCCCCGGATGGGGGTGCCAACCTCGCGCACCGACCTCGCCACAAGGAGGGCTACTTCCCGGTCCCGCCCACCGACCGGCTCCAGGACCTGCGGTCCCGGATCGTGCTGGCGATGCAAGCGGCGGGCATCGAGGTCGAGGTGCACCACCACGAGGTGGGGACCGCGGGCCAGACCGAGATCGACATGCGGTTCACGACCCTAACCCGCATGGCCGACCAGCTCATGGCCTACAAGTACCTGGTCAAGAATGTCTGCCGGCGCTACGGCTACACGGCCACCTTCATGCCCAAGCCGCTCTTCGGCGACAACGGCTCGGGGATGCACGTGCACATGAGCCTGTGGAAGGGCGGGACCAACCTCTTCTACCACGCCAAGGGATACGCGCTGCTCTCCGATGCCGCGCGGTGGTACATCGGGGGCCTGATCGCGCACTCGGCCGCGCTGCTCGCGTTCGCCGCGCCGACCACCAACAGCTATCGGCGGCTGGTGCCGGGTTATGAGGCGCCGATCAATCTCATCTACTCGCAACGAAACCGGAGTGCGATCTGCCGCATTCCGGTCTACTCGAAGAGCGCCAGGGCCAAGCGGATCGAGTATCGCGCTCCCGATCCGTCCTGCAACCCCTATCTCACCTTCTCAGCCCTGCTCCTGGCGGGCCTCGACGGGATCAGGAAGAAGACCGAGCCGCCCAAGCCCATGGATGTGGACCTCTACGAGCTGGAGCCGGCCCAGCGAAAGCGGGTGAAGAACACGCCCGGGTCGCTGCAGGATGCGCTCGCCGCCCTCGAGCGCGACTATGACTTCCTGCTGGCAGGGAACGTATTCACCTCCGACCTGATCGAGACCTGGCTCGAGTACAAGCGAAAGCGGGAGATCGACCCGGTGGCGCTGCGGCCTCATCCGTACGAGTTCTTTCTGTACTACGACGTGTGATTCCGCTACAGCGCTCGATGTCATTCCGTCGCGGCCGGCATCCGGTGTTCTCGCTAAGTGCCGGCCGGGCGGGCGCTTGAGGGAGATTCCTGAGTCGGCGCGGGATATGCAACCCGCACGCCGACATGAGGCCGAGGATACGACACCGGGTGCTCGCGACCGGCGGCGCCGGCGCGGCGCTGCTTGCGGCCGTCTGTACCAACGGGACCAGCGGCCCCTCCAGCGGGACGCTGGCGCTCGGGACCTGGGGCGCGGCCAACGCGGGAATCATCGCCACCGATTCGGTCACCCACGTCCACATCGGCTGCACGTTTGGCGACATGCCCGGCAAGATCGAGCTCGACGAGGCGGGCCGGTTTACCGTGGACGGGAGCTACGTGCTGCGGGCCTATCCGATCCAGGTGGACCCGCCGGTTCCAGCTCAGTTCAGCGGGCAGGTGCGGGGCCGAGTCCTCACCCTCGCCATCGCCGTGAATGACACGGTGCAGAAGAAAGTGGTGGCGCTCGGGCCGGTCACGGTCGTCTACGGCCGCGAGCCCCAGATGGGCCCCTGCCCGATCTGCGCAGTACCGCGAAAGGCCTATCCTCGCCCCTAGCTAAGGGGTCTGACTATTTGGTCCAAATGGCAATAGCTCCACATCCTCCGCTGAACACGCCTGGAATGCTACCGATTCCGCGGTACACCTCCATAAACTGGATCTGACTAACAGGAATAAGATCAAGAATGTCAGCGAGCTGGGTAGCCATTCGCCGAGCCTTTTCGACCTCGGCCTGGCTCGGCCGCTGGCCCGGAAGGCGTGGCCTAATGTCAGGTGCTTGCTGGTATTCAGGCCCTACATGGAACTTCCTGCCATCGACCCAAACACCAACGAATCCAGTAGCCCTTGAGCATCGAGGGAAGACGATCTCTGTGCCTCCATCTCCGGGAAAGTGCATTATGACCCTAGCACCTGGGACGTAGTGTTCGAGGAGTTCGGCTGTATGCATGGCAGGACGCCGGTGGATTTCGTCCGCGGTAATGAAGGTGCCGCCGGGGAGCCCAAGGCCCTTTCGGCGGAAGAAGTCGTCATATTTGGTCGTCCACGCAAACTCAACCGGTTTTGCCTCCTTCGCAGTTACTACGATTTCTGGAAGGACTTGTGGCCCAGGGTCGAGCATGATTTCGACCGTCGGAACGGCTGCGGCCTCCAGGTTCAGTAAGAGATGCTGGGCTTTGAAGCCGATCCGTCTTACCCGAAGGACTGATACCCCCGGCGGGATGCCTACAAGTTGAAACCGGCCAGCGCTATCAGTCAGAGCGGCAGCTTCACTACCGATGATCGTCGTCTCTGCACCTGATATGGGCTCCCCGCTTCGTGAGATAACTCGGCCCTGAATGCTGGCTTGGACCTGTTGTCCATGACCGCGCTGAGTGTTAGCGAAGACACTCAGAAGACTGAGGAGTAAGAGTGTTCTCCCCTGAGGGGTGAAAACCCTCGGGGCCTGCAAAAAGTCGATGGATGGCGCTAGTACCATCGGTTTTCCTCTCGCCAGCGGTTCAAAACTAGCCTGAGACTCAGGTTACAAGTGGATCTCCCGGAGTTCGATGCCAAGCCTGGAGGCCGTCAAGGCGGACATCCATCTATTGGTTACTCGCCCCTTACAGTCCGTTTGCCACGATGTCGCGAGGACGGCAGCATGAGGCTGCCAGCCGAGACCAGTGAAGAACTCAAAGGGCTCCTCCTCAAATAACGAATTCGAGGGGAAGAGCGAGCCCGATGTGGCTAACGTCCCCGCTACGGTGATATCACTTGGTACTGTCAGCGGACATGTACCGAACACATAGCAGACGCCGTTACCGGGATCAGACTCACAACCGGCCCAGCCTGGCTGGTTCTCGGGTAGCTGAGAACAGATGCCACCGCTGAGGCATCCCCAGCAGCGTCGAGCTTCGGCCTGACCAGGTAATACCACGACACCGAGGCAAAAGAGCCCAAACAATTTCAGAGCGTGCTTCATAGGCCAGCCCTCCGGTGCACTTAAGGTTTGTACCAGCGCCATCCGTATTCCACGATTTCAGGAGCATCGGTAAACCGCATGCCAAGCAGCCTTCGCGCATCCCTAGTGAAGATTCCGATCGGAGCGACAACGTCCCGCGTCCGAATGATGTTGCCGCTATCGTTGAAGACCGAGAAGCGCCGTTTGTCGCTGGATAAGTCGGCAAGCACCTGGAGATAACCCTGATCAAGGTCGACAACGGGAAGGGCGTACCAGAGGGCCATGGATTCGCGTATTCCGGGAATTGATGATTGCAGCTGAGAGAAGCCGACCGAAGTGGAGAAGCCCATTGGGCTCAATAGGGCCCAGCTGAATGGCGAGCGTCGGGTTCCGAGAACTGCTCCATTCCGCGTGCGGGAGAGAAACAGCCAACCTACGTGACTGGTATCTTGAAGGAAGCTCGGAAGCTCGCGGAACTGGGGAGTTTGCGGTGTATGCCGGGGGTGATAGAAAGCCAAGCGGGCCTTCCCGTCACTGGCACGATCTATCGCCAGCCAGCCCGAGTCAGTCGTAGTACCCGCGATGAAATTCCGAAGGGGGAGGGTGCGGACCTTTCTACACTTACCGTCGTTTGAAATCTTGAAGACCGAGCCGCTGATGCTGTCAAACAAGATGGCACCGTCACTCTCCCGCCCGACGCCAGCGACCCCAGGAGCTCCTCGACGGCAGACGACTTGGCGACGAGTACCTGAGCCTTCCAAGAGCCAGATGCTGTTCGACCCCCAATAAACAACGACCTGGTCACTAAGTTGGAGGGCACCGAGGACGTTTTCCCCTGGGGAAAGCCGAAACGACCGTTGTTCCGTGAGGATGAGCTCTGCGTCGGTGGACTTGTTTGAGATGTCTTCAGGACGAGCACCGCATCCCGTCAAGCCGATGGCCGGGATGATTAGACCGAGACGCGCAAGGGGCCTGGGTCCGAAACCCGCTACAAACCTGCGTTCCAGGGTCGGCAGTTGGACCATCCGAACACCTGCCTGGAGGACTGCAGCAATTGTATCCGGGGGGGGGAGTTGTCAAGGGGTTCGGTAGTGGGTGGACCCACTACCAGGGGTTCCGTTCCCTTCCCGGGTAGCATCCTCACGCTTCCGAAAGTAGGCGTTGAGCTTGGAAGCTCTTGTTGCCTCCCCCGCAGACCTAGCTCCCTATTCTCTCCCCTCCTATAATGTCCGCAGTCTGAAGGAGGTCGACCCATGCCCTATCCCAAGAAGCACCGGGGCCGCCGCAAGCGCGGGAGCAACTGGCGTCGCCAGCGCCGTAAGCGCCGCCAGCGCCGTTAGGACATCACGAGAAGGCGCGAGAAACGGGCCTCCCCGAACGGCGCGTTCGGTTCGCTGGCTGGGGTAAGCCGCTCTATCCCATTCACGCGAACTGCAGCGCAGGGAGGGGAGACCCGTTCGAGCGCCGTATTCGGGTCCTAACCCGCCAGCGGATCCGGCCGGAGCTGGAACTTGATCACCTTGCTGGTGGTGCCCTTCCCTCCTTCCAGGTGGAAGGGCGCCCGGGTGCTGACCGTGGCCCATAACCCGCGGCCCTTCCATCCCGCTGCAGGATCATCGATCCGCCCGTCGAGCCACTTGGTGTAGAACCCCAGCGGATAGGGCACCCGGAGCACGATCCACTCGCCCTTGCGCCACACCAGCAGGGCTTCCGATTCGTTGCTCGTATTGATCGGCGTGTTAGGGCCGAGGCCGAGCACGTCGAACTGATCGACCCAGGTGTAGTAGCTCGCCTCCGCGCTGCCGGGCCGAGCTGGTTGAGGGCGGCGCTCAGCCGCAGCTTATCCCCGGGGTTTATACGAATCCTGCAAGGAGAACACCGACCCGTTCGCAGCGGCGGGGAACAGCGCTGGCGATAGGGAGGGTCAGTCGGTAGCTGGGTCAGGCGCTTCTTTTTTCATAGCGAGCGAGCCAGGCTTGCGCCGCGGCGACGCGCGGCTGGAATGGAGGGTCGGCCCGGTCCCAGGCCCGTACCACCGCCCGATAGTGGACGGCGGCACTGTCCGGGAGCCCGACCCGGTCCCAGGCCTGCGCAAGGAGCTCGTGCAGCTCCGTACGCGTGATGTAGAGGTTAGATGCCTCGATTCCGCCTCGGAGGGCGGGCTGGAGGATCCCGACGGCCTCGAGGGGGCGGTCCAGAGCCAGGAGGGTCCGTGCCAGCTCGTAGTTGATGCGGGTGTATCCGACGGAAGCCGAGTGCACAGCTTGCCTGAGCAAGGTCAGGGCCTCGGTCTGCCGGCCTTGCCGCGCAGCCAAGAGTCCCCTCAGAAAGAACGGAAGCCGGCGATCGCGACCGTTCAAGCTCCGGGTTGCGAACTGCTCGATGCTATCGGCCAGAATGCGCACCCGCATCGTGTCACCAGCGGCCGCAGAGGCCGTCGCTGACAGGGCCAGCCACCACGAGATATTTCGGGCCCGCCGGCCGGCAAAGCGGTCGGTGCGGAAGCCCTGACTCACCCGATAGAATTGCCCGGCGGCTTCGCGATAGCGGCCCATCTCGAAGGCGAGAATCGCCTTGTTGATAGGGTCGGAGGAAAGCGTATCACTCTCGGGCAGAACGGTTGACGGTGAGCCAGCGCGGGCATTCAGCCCCGCCGCCTCCCGTAGACGCCCTCTATTTCGAAGAACGATGAAGAGGAGCCATCGGGCTCTCCCGCGGGTCTCCCGTCCGGATGAAACCAGCAGGGAAGAAAGGGCGAATTCCGCTTCGTCATACAGCCCCTGTTTGATCAGCGCGACGATCGGGATTTCTTCGTTCGACGTTCCGCCAAGGGAATCGCCTCTGCCCGCCGCGACCCGCGCCTCTTCCCAGCGTCCCGCTTGCTCGAGAAACGCTTCCAGGGAGAGCCAGCCCCGGGGGTCGTTCGGGCGCAACCGCACCCAGCGTCGCAGGGTACGCTCCACCGCGGCGAGCGAATCCCATCCTTCGTAGACGTTGGAAAGCTCCGCCAGCGCGGTGCAGAGCCGGCAGGCGGTCCGAGTGGATCCGCGCATCGCCGAATCGAGCGCAACGGCGCGGTCGAACGCCGCGACGGACCGAGTGTAGTCTCCATCGAAGCTGCGGATATTGCCGACGAGGCGCTGAGCTTCGGGGTCATCCGGGAGCAGGACTGCGAGCGTGTCGGCCACCGCCACGGCCCGGCGCTCTTGCGTCAGCCAGAGGTAGCGCGCGGAGATAAGGTATCGCACCCGCGCAGGCGAGCGCGCTGCGAGGGCCTGGGCCCGACGAAGCAACCCCTCGACGCTATCTGGGTAGAGGTTGAGGGCGCTCAACGACGCATAGTACAGGGGCATCACGAATTCGGGGTCCTCTTCCGTCGCGGTTCGCAGGAGTCGATAGGCCCCCGGTGTGTCACCCTGAAAGTACGCCCGCAGGCCCTCCTCATAGAGCCGATAGGCAATGGGCGACTGGGTCGTCGTCGCTGCCACGGAGCCGATGGGATTACGAAGACCAAGGTCGCCGGCGATGGCGGCCGTCGCGCTGTCCACCAGGGCGTAGCGGTCCGTGGCAGCGATCCGATAGGCGTTCCGAACCAGGCCCCGACGGAGATCGATCCGGGAAAGCTCGAGGGCAAGACCGGCCGCCGGGCCTGGCAGCAGGCGGCCCTCGACGATCTCGGTCGCGCCGGCCCGGCGGGCCGCGTCGGCATATCCCCTCGCCGTTCGTTCCTGACCCGGCTCGATCATCTCCAGCAGGCGCGAGTTGGCGAGCACCGCCAGCCCTTCGATCCGGCCGAGGTTGGTCGCGAGCATATCGGTGAGCACGCCGCCGATCCGAAGCGATTCGGGGATTCCGGATTCAGCCACCAACCCGACCGCCATCACGCGAGGCGGTGCCGAGCGGGTTAGGCGATAAAGCGCGAAAGCGGCGGTTCCCATGATCACGGCGCCGGCCGCCGCGATCAGACCAAGACGGAGGCGTGGCCTCGGCGGGCTCGAATCGGTCGGTGCGGCCCTGGTGGATGCGATGGCCTCGGCGGGGAGGCGCTGGGATCCGGCAGCCGATCGCGTCGGTATCTCGGGCGGCACCCTCGCCCGGAGCTCCCGTACCAGCTGCTGGACTTGGGGGTCAGGATCCGCATCGAGTTCGCGCCGCACTACCGCTTCGTGGACCCGGGCGAATGCCAGCGCCTCGGCCTGGTCCCCTCGCGCGCTGAGAGCCCTCATGTAGGCCATCGCATGCCGGCCGCTCAGCGGATCGATTGTCATGAGCTGGCGGCGCCGTTTGACCGCGCTATCGTGATCCCCGGCCGCTTCCGCCTCGCGGGCGAGGCTTTCGATCACGCTGGCCGCCTGCGTGCTGAGCCTGGTTCGCTGTTCCTCCACCCACCGCTCGAGTTCCGGAGCGTTCCTGAGATAAAACCCGTCGAGAAACCGGCCTGAGAAGAGGTCGGCCGCTTTGGCCCGGTCGCCGGCAGTCACGGCGGCATGGAACGCGGCGATGTCCGCGCTGACGACCGAACCATCCAGTCGGAGCTCCGCTCCGGTGATGCGCACCGGGTCGCGGCCGAATTCCTGTCGCAGCGCATAGAGGGCCTGCCGCAAGGAATGCCGCGCGTCCTCCTCCTCCGAGTCGGGCCAGAAGAGCCCCAGCAACCGTTCCCGAGTCACCCCACGAGGGGCCGACGCGGCGACTACTGCGAGGAGAGCCAGCCGCTGGGGGCTGATACTGAGCGGGGTCGATCCGTCGTCCGCAAGGAGAGTAGGGCTTCCGAACGTGATGAGGCGCGGCATGGGAATCTCAATCGGAGTATCAAGCCGCGGGCTGCCCTTGTCAAACCATATCTCCGCAAGGAGTTGACGCTGCTGACGAAAGCCTGACAGTCGGCTGCCGCTCACCCGCGAGATTATCGGTTCCGAAGGGGCTCCGCCCGGCCCATCAGGTCCGAGGCGCGCCCGTTCGCTGAACCGGAGAACACCGGCGATTCGCCCGAGCATCTCGCTCGCCACATGGGCTGGTCTCGGGACCGCCGGGCTCGCTGCCCAGCAGGGGGTTAGGCAAGCCGACGTCCTGCTCCAGACCATGGAGGTGACGCCAACCAAGGCCGGCCTCATCGCCAGAGTCGTGGTGTTCTCGGAGAACGGCGACGAGGCCAGGAACGTCAGGATCGAGATCCTCCTTCCGGTCGGCGTGTCCGCGGTCAGGATGACCACCGGGTGCATGGCCACCCGGCCCGCATCGGGGACGAAAGGGTTCAACGCGCGGGTCGTCTGTACCCTCGGCGACTTGCCGGTCGGCGCGGTGCGAGAAGTCTGGGTGACCACCACGACCCCACCGGCCGGGGTTCTCAAGGCGTTCGGAGCCGTGGTGCTCAGCGACACACCGGATCCGCGCCCGGGCAACAATCACGCGGAGCGGACCATTCCATGAACCATCCCATAAGGAGACAGCATGATTCCCAACCCTAATACCCGCCGGATTGCGGCCGTCGTTTGCACGCTGGCCGCGGTGACGCTCGCCCGCTCGCCGACCAGGGCGTGGTCTCAGCCGCCCCAGCCGTCTGGGGGAGGAGCCGCAACGCCCCAGCAAGTTGCCGAGCTTCGCGCGCGGCCCTGCCCCAGCGGCATGACCGCCACCACCAATGAGGAAATCCGGAAGATGGGCATGGCTCCAGAGCAGTTCTGGGCCAGCGCCGTGACGATGGACCAGATGCGGCATTCCCCCGAATACCGGGCTCAGTTCGACGCCGCACTGGCTCAGGCCCGGATGCAGGTGTCAACCAGCGGCGGGGACCTCGCCAATCTCGATCGGACCGCAGCCGCCATGCGGGATGATCCCGCGCTTACGCTGAGGTGTCATCCGAAGGGCGTCAGCCAAGTGCAGGGCATGGGGGTCGCTGCCGGGGCCGGGGCTGGCATGCCGGCGATGCCGGGAATCGGTGGGGTGCCGGGCCTTCAGGCCGGTGCCGACATGATGCAGGCGACGCTCACCCAGAGCCTCACCAGCTCGATGCAGAAGCTGGGGCCTGCGGGGATACTCGCTGGCGCGGCTGCCCCGATCGCGCTACCGCTCGCGTCGAAGGCACTGGGCGGTTTGTTCAACAAGAAGCCCAAGACGCCGGAGCAGCTCGCCAAGGACCTGGAGAAGAACGGTGAGCTGGCGATTGACGGCGTGAAGTTCGCCGAGGGTGAGGCGAACCCGACCGGCGGCGACCTGGAAGCTCGCCTATCGGCGGCGGGGTCCGCGCTGGGGGCCCTCGACGGCGTTTTCCTGCTCTATGTCCAGCCGGAAGCCGGCAAGGATGAGGAACCCGATCTCAAGCTCGCCCAGCAGAGACTCGAGCAAGTCCAGGCCATGCTCCTGGCGGCGGGAGTGGCGGGTGATCGGCTCGAGGCAATCTCGGAGCGGCCCGCGTATGCCAAGTTCCCGGCGACGGCCAAGCCGGGAAACGCCCGGGTCTATCTCGTTCGCAAGCGGCCGGCGGGGGGGGAACCGCCCAGCCGCCCGAATCCGAACTGACGAGGAGGACGCTTTACTGGACCCGTTCCTCGATCGGTGTTCGGTTGGCGCTGCAATCGCCCGTTGGGCGGAGGTTATCATGAGAGACCAGATGGACAAAGGCGGGGCCGCGGTGCGATTGTTCTTGCGGCTTGCGGCCGGAGCGCTGCCAGTTGGATGCGGGGCCACATCACCGTCGCCACCGCCACCACCCGCACCGCCGGCACAAACCGACGCCGGCGTGCCACAGGGAGTGCCGTCGATCGCCACAATCGGCGCTGCCGGTGGGACGCTCGCCTCCAGCGACGGCCGCCTGACGATCAGCGTACCGGCCGGCGCCCTAACCGCAGGTACCGCAATCACGATCCAGCCGATCACTGCCACAGCACCCGGCGCCCTCGGCTCCGGTTACCGGCTCTTGCCCGAGGGCATGACCTTCGCGCAGCCCGTGACGCTGACCTTCATCTACCCGGGGGACGAAGCCGTTGCGACCGGGCCCCAATCGTTGCGCGTGGTCACGCAGGACGCGCGCGGCTACTGGATAATCGTGCCGGCGAACCATGACGTCGCGCAACGCAAGCTCGCGGTCACGACGACGCACTTCAGCGACTGGAGCTACATCGCCGGGCTCCAAATCAAGCCGGCGTCTGCAACAGTAGCGGTCAACAAGCTGGCGAACCGCCGGTGGACGTGACGTTCCCGGTGGCCGCCGGCGCCATTGCCTTCGGCAGCGACAAGTGCCCTGCGCTTCAGATCGGGAACGACCCGAGCCGACTCGCCGGGTCCTGGTCCTGTAACGTGAGTGAAGGCGTGACCTCGAGCGCGAACTGGACGTTCACGGCACAAGGCTTCCAGCCGGCTAAGGTGGTGCCGCGCATAGGCACTCCCGCCCGGCCCTGAGGATCCACTATTACTCCTGGATCGAAAGCATGTCCCCCGAGAGCGAGGGCCCTCGGGGGACGGTTCGCCCGAACGACCATCCCGCGCGGGATCACTGCATCCAGATATCCTCGACGACCGTTACGTTACGCGAATACTCCTTGCCACCGACCGATAGCGTCACCTTGTACACCCCGGGCGTCGCGAGGCGGGCGACTTGCGGCGGTCCCCCCTGGCCTCCCCCACCACCGCCGAACCCGCCCCCGCCCCCGCCCCCTCCGCCACAGCCGCTCCCGAACCCACCGCCCCCAAATCCTCCGCCCTGCCCCGGCTGCACCGGCCGGCGATCGCTGCAGAGATCCCATTGCACCCGGTTCAGTCCAGCCTGGCCGGAGCCATCCATGGTGCGGAAGACCTGACCCGAAGCCAGATCGGTAATGGTGATCTTCACTGGCCCGGATGCCGCGCTCTTCAGGTGATAGCTGATCGCCGTGCCCTGCGGGGCGCTCTGGCCGCGCCAGGTCTTGGACCCGGTCATCGAGCGGCGGAGCCGGATGTCCGGCTTCCACAGCACCGCCTCCCGCGGCTCCAGGAGATACCCATCCTGGCTCATCACCTCCGGGGTGAGCTGCTGCAGGGCCGTGATGTCATCCATGATCCAGATGCTCCGGCCATGGGTCGAGAGCACCAGGTCGTTATCGCGGGGATGAATCATCACATCGTCGATCCGTACCACCGGCAAGCCGGTCATGAACCGCTTCCAGGTCCCTCCCTCGTCGAACGAGACATAGAACCCGAATTCGGTGCCCGCGTAGAGCAGCCGGGGGTTCTTGGGATCCTGCTTCACCGTGTTGACGTTCCCGAAGGCCGGCAGGCTGCCGGCGATCGCGGTCCAGGTCTTCCCGAAGTCGCGGGTTAGGAAGATGTAGGGCCGGAGATCGTCGCTCCGGTGGCCGTCGAGCGAGACGTACGCCGTGGCGGGATCCTGATAGGAAGCCTCGACCCGCGATACGTAGTACTCCTTGGGGCCGCCAGGCAGGTTTTTGCCCACCTCGGTCCAGCTCATCCCGCCGTCGCGAGTCACCTGGATGTTGCCGTCGTCGGTGCCCACCCAGATCGTGCCGGGTACCCGCGGCGACTCCGCGATGGTGGTGATGGTGCCGTAGAAGCTGGTCCCGTCGTTCCTGGAAAGGATGCACTGGCCGGCCCGCTGGCGGCCGCAGTTGGGCAGCGATCCCTTGAGGCCAAGGATGTCTCGCTGCTCGCGGTCCACCTGCTTGGTGAGGTCGGCGGTCATGGTCCAGGTGTCCCCCCGGTCGCGCGAGATGAACAACCGGTTGGCACCAACCATGACCGTACGCGGGTTATGGGGCGACAGCACCAGCGGAGTGCTCCAGTTCCAGCGAAGCGGGAGGCCGGGCTCCGGGGTCGGCACAATGTTGGGACGACCGCCGCCACCGCCGAACCCGGCACCGCCTCCCCCACCTCCTCCCCCGCCGGGGGCAGCCGGCCCGCGCGGCCGGATGCTGGTGGTGGTCCCCGCCCGGAGATCGAGCCGGCTCATGTTCCCGTTCTGCGATTCGGTGTAGAGAATGGTCCAATCGGTTGGATCTATTGCGCTGTAGAACCCGTCGCCTCCTCCGGTCCGATACCAGTCCTGCGAGAGAATCGGGCCACCCCGGACCGAGCTCGGCCCACACCAGCTCCCGTTGTCCTGAAGCCCGGTGCAGACGTAGTAGGGCCGCCGCATGTCGACCGAGGCATGATACGGCTGACCGACTTCCCAGTTCCGGTAGGACTCCCAGGTCTGCGCGCCATCCCAGGACACGTCCACGCCGCCGTCGTTGCCGTAGAGCACATGACGGCTGTCGGCCGGGTCAATCCAGATGGCGTGATGGTCGCCGTGGCCGAACCCCTGGAGCGTACGCCAGGTCTTCCCGCCGTCGGTGGACTTGGACGTGCTGGCACCGCCCACGTACACGACCTCCGGGTTGTTGGGATCCACCCGGATCTGGCTGTAGTACATCGGGCGGTTGTTCTGGTTGCTCTGGAACGCCCAGCTCTTGCCCCCGTCATTCGAGCGCCAGACCCCACTCACCTGAGGATCGGGTGGCAGGTTCTGCTGGCCGAACCCTCCACCTCCACCTCCGCCCCCGCCTCCTCCACCCTGACCGGTCCCGCCTCGCGCCGCCGTGACTGGCTCCTTGTCCGCCGCCACCTCGATCTGAGCGTAGACCACATCGGGAGTGGATCGCGAGAGGTCGAGCCCGATCCTCCCCATCGTGCCCATAGGGAGGCCGCCGCCGGTCACCCGGCTCCACCGCTGGCCGCCGTCTTCACTCTTCCAGATCCCGCTGCCCGGGCCGCCGCTCGCGAACCCCCAACTGGCCCGCTGCCGCTGGTAGGTAGCAGCCCACAGGATGTCGGGGTTCTTGGGGTGAATGACCACGTCGGTGGCGCCGGTGTTGGGATCGACGTACAGGACCTTGGTCCAGCTGCGGCCCCCATCGGTGCTCTTGAAGACACCGCGCTCCGGGTTAGGCCCGAAGAGGTGTCCCATCGCCGCCACCCAGACGGTGTTAGGGTCGCGTGGATGGACCACCACCCGGGCGATGGTCTGGGTCTCCCGGAGTCCCACGTTGGTGAAGGTCTTGCCGGCGTCGGTGGACTTGTAGACCCCATCGCCGAACGACGAGCTCTGCCGGTTGTTGGGCTCACCGGTGCCGACATAGAGCACGCTCGGATCCGAGGGCGCGACCGCCAGGTCCCCGATCGAATGGGTGCTGTAGGTATCGAAGATCGGCTCGAACCTGATACCGCGGTTGGTGGTCTTCCAGATCCCGCCCGTGGCAAACCCGATGTAGAACGTGGTCGGGTCGGTCTCCACGACCGCGATGTCGTTGACCCGACCCCCCTGGCCGATCGGGCCGACTACCCTCCACTGGAATCCCCGGAGCAGGGGGTCGTCGGCCTGATTGATCGGAGGTTGCTGGTTAGCGGGACCCTGGGCCGGTCCTTGAGCGTGCCAGCCGGGGAAGAGCAGGAGCGGAAGCGAGAAGAGCGTTGCGAATCGAGCCAGTCGAGTCTGCATGCAGACCTCCGAAAGGATCTTGGTCCGGCGACGGGAACCGCCGCGGGGGGATTAGCGAGAACTGAGATGAGCAGATCCTACCGCCGATTACTACGCTTGACCAGCCTGGCGCGTTCAGCACGCCCGATTGCATCCGGTCCCCGTGTTCGCCCTGTTCGCCCGGCTCTTGACAGAATCCGTCCCCCCCCGCATACTAGGCCCCACAACTGAAGACCCGTGGTGATTTGCCGCGTATTGCCGCCACGTTAAACAAGGTGCTAAAAAGCGACTCGCCCGCGGCTTTTTCCGTGGGCGTCGTTGTTTCGACGGGGAACGGGCAGTCCCTGGGCCGGCCGCGCGGAGACCTACGCGGCCGGCTTTTTTGTCGGAAAGGGGTGAGGAGGTGGCGACCCACAAAGTCACGCTGGCAACCCTGCTCGGCATGAAGGCGCGAGGCGAGCGAGCGGTGTTCCTGACCGCCTACGACTACCCCACCGCCACCTTTGCCGACCGCGCCGGGGCCGATCTGCTCCTGGTCGGCGACTCGGCGGCCATGACGGTGCTCGGCTTGCCTAACACGCTATCGATTGGGATGACGGAGATGCTGATCTTCGCGCGCGCGGTGGCCCGCGCGGCCCGGCGCGCCTTCGTGATCGGCGACCTGCCGTTTCTCTCCTATCAGCCCTCCGACCGCATCGCCATCCTGAGCGCGGGCCGGTTCCTGGCCGCGGGCTGTGACGCGGTGAAGTGCGAGGGTGGCGATCGAATCGCCCCGCGGGTTAGGGCCATGACCAACGCCGGCATCGCCGTGATGGGCCATATCGGCCTCACGCCCCAGAGTCTGGGACAGCAGGGCGGCTACCGGGTGCAGGGAAAGACCCTGGCGGCGGCCGAACGGCTTGCCGACGACGCCGCGACGCTCGAAGCGGCCGGCGCGTTCGCGATCCTGCTCGAAGCGGTGCCCGCCGAGACGGCGGCGCTGGTGCGGGAACGGGTTGGCATTCCGGTGTATGGGATCGGCGCCGGTCCTCACCTGGACGGCCAGCTCGTCATTTCCCATGACCTGCTGGGCAGCTTCGTAGGCGACATCCGACCCCGGTTCGTCAAGCGCTACGTCGAGCTCGGCGAGATCATCGAGGCAGCGTTTCGCAGCTACGCCGCGGAGGTCCGGGAGGGGCGATTCCCGGCCCCCGAGCACTGCTATCCGATCGCCCCGGAGGAAGCCGCCGAAATCCGGCGCCACCGATTCACCCTTTCCGGCCAAGCGCAGGAGGAACACGTCGCATGACCGCCGTTCCTGCGCCCCCCCCGACGTTGTCGATCGCCTCGACTCCGCTCACCGCGCGGCCGCTCGCGTGCCGCAATTGCGGGAGAGAGTATCCCCCGGGACCAGTCGCGATTTGCGAGGACTGCCTCGGTCCGCTCGATGCCGTCTATGAGCCGGACCGCCGCCTTCCAAGTCGAGCGGAGATCGCGGCGCGCTCTCCCTCGCTCTGGCGCTACCGAGAATGGCTGCCATTCGAGGGCGATGGTACACCGCAGTATTCGCAGGAAGTGGGCTGGACGCCGCTGTTCGAGTCGGCTGCCCTCGCCAGCGTGTTAGGGGTCGCGCGCGCCTGGGTCAAGAACGACACGGTCTCACATCCCTCGCTCTCGTTCAAGGACCGGGTCGTCGCCATGGCCATCAACGCCGCTGCGGCGCTCGGTCTCGACACCGTCGGCTGTGCCTCGACCGGCAATCTCGCGAACGCCGTAGCGGCCCAGGCCGCGCGGGCCGGCCTTCCCGCCTGGATCTTCATTCCCGACGACCTCGAAGCCGGCAAGGTGATCGGGACCGCCATTTACGGCCCGCGGCTGATTCGGGTTCGGGGGACCTACGATGACGTGAACCGGCTCTGCGCCCAGGCGGCCGATCGGTTCGGCTGGGGGATCGTGAACGTCAACCTGCGCTCCTACTACGGCGAGGGCTCCAAGACGGTGGCCTTCGAGCTTGCCGAGCAGCTCGGTTGGCGGCTGCCGACCGCGGTGGTGGCGCCGATGGCGGGGGGATCGCTGGTGACCAAGCTGGCGAAGGGGTTCGCGGAGTTCCGGGCAGCCGGCCTGGTGAGCGATCCCGCTCCGCGTCTCTTCGGTGCGCAGGCCAGCGGCTGCGCCCCGATCGTTCGCCTGATCGAGTCCCGAGGCGACCGGATCGAGCCGGTCGTGCCCCGCACGATCGCCCGGTCGCTGGCGATCGGGAACCCGGCCGACGGCGCGAGCGCAGCTCGGGCGATCCGTCAGAGCGGGGGCTGGGCCGCCGCGGTCAGCGACCCGGAGCTGGTCGAGGGAATCCGCCTGCTCGCCCGAACGGCGGGGGTCTTCACCGAAACCGCCGGCGGGGTCACCGTGGCCGCCGCTGGTGCGCTGGCTCGCGCGGGACGGCTCGGGTCCCACGACGAGGTGGTGCTCTGCATCACCGGTCACGGGCTCAAGACCGTGGAAGCGGTGCGGGACGCCCTCGAGGAAGCGCCGCTGATCGCACCCAAGATCTCCGAGCTGGCCGGCCTGGTAGGGCAGACCGGCTCATAACCCGCAACCCTGAGGATACCTGTCTCTCGAGGAGAACCCCCAATGCCGGTAACTATCTATCTGCCGAACGTGCTCGCCCGGCTCGCCGAGGGGAGCCGCACCCTCCCCGAGGAGGGCCGCACCGTGGGCGAGGTCGTCGATCGGATCGCCCTCCGCTACCCCGGGTTAGGCCCGCGCCTCCGGGATGCAGAAGGCCAGCCCTACCAGTTCGTCACCATCTACCTCAATGACGAGGACATCCGGCTGGCGCAGGGCTTCGACACGCCGGTCACGGACGGCGACGAGCTGACCGTCGTCCCCGCCGTCGCGGGAGGCTGAGGATGACCGCTGCCGTGACCTCGGAGACCCTGCCAGCCCTCGACGCCGACGAGATCCTCCGCTACAGCCGCCACCTGCTCCTGCCCGAGGTGGCGTTCGGCGGACAGCGCAAGCTCAAGGCCGCCCGGGTCCTGCTGGTGGGAGCCGGCGGGTTAGGTTCGCCGGCCGGCCTCTACCTTGCCGCGGCGGGCGTGGGCCACCTCGGCCTGGTGGACTTCGACGTGGTCGATCTCACCAACCTCCAGCGACAAATCCTCCATGGCACCCGGGACGTGGGGCGGCGGAAACTCGACTCGGCCCGGGACCGGCTCAGCGATGTCAATCCGCACATTTCTCTCACCACGTACGAGGCCCGGCTGAGCTCCGCGAACGCGCTGGAGATCCTCCGCGACTACGACCTGGTGGTGGACGGAACCGACAACTTCGCCACCCGGTACCTGGTCAACGACGCCTGCGTGCTGCTCGGCAAGCCCAACGTGTACGGCAGCATCTTCCGGTTCGACGGGCAAGCGTCCGTCTTTGCCACACCCGGGGGACCCTGCTACCGCTGCCTCTTTCCCGAGCCGCCCCCGCCCGGGCTGGTCCCGAGCTGCGCCGAAGGCGGCGTGCTCGGCGTGCTCCCCGGCTTGATCGGGGTCATCCAGGCCACCGAGGCGCTCAAGCTCATTCTGGCTGCGGGAGATCCCCTGATCGGCCGGCTGCTCCTGGTGGATGCCCTGGCGATGAGCTTCCGCACGGTGCGGGTTAGGAAAAATCCCCGGTGCCCGGCCTGCGGCACCCGGGAGATCCGGGAGCTGATCGACTACGAGGCGTTTTGTGGAACCGCGGCCGAGGCCGAGTCCACCGAGGGAGTGCCCGAGATCACCGCCGGGGAGCTGGCAGCCCGGCTGGCGACCGGCGGGCTGGACCTCATCGACGTACGGGAACCCCACGAGTGGGAGATTACCCGGCTTCCCGGAGCGCGGCTGGTTCCGCTCGCGACGCTGGTCGAAGCGCTGCCGACCCTGGATCAGGCCCGGGACATCGTGCTCTACTGCAAGATGGGGGGCCGGAGCGCCAAGGGGGTGCGGTACCTCCAGTCGGCCGGGTACCGCCGGGTTAGGAGCCTTGCCGGCGGGATCCTGGCCTGGAGCGAGGAGGTGGATCCGAGTCTGCCCCGCTACTAACCCGCTGCCTCCTTCCGCTCCATCAGTCGCCCGAGCACGGCAACCAGGTCCGGTGCCTCCTCGAGGACGCCACGGACCGGATCGCGCTTGAGCTTCCCCATTCGGGCAGCCGCGGTGGCGATGGTGAACTTCGCCGGATCCAGTCGTTGGGTGACCTCCCGCCATTCGAGCGGCATGGAGACCGGCGCCCCCGGCAGCGGCCGGACGCAGAACGGAGCCACCAAGAGCTGGCCGTGCCGGTTCTGGAGCCAATCGAGATAGACCTTCCCTTCCCGCCCCTTGATCGGCCGCACCATGGTCGCAATGTCCCGGAGCTCGGCGGCTACCAGTAGCGCCAGGACTTCGGCCAGCGCCCGCGATTGCTCATAGGTGAACTGCTGCCCGAGCGGGACGAGCACATGGAGACCACTGGCCCCGCTGGTCTTGATGAAATGGGGGAGCTCGACGCTCTCGCAGAGGCGATGGACTGCATGAGCCACCTGCACCACCTGGCTGAATGGCGCACCCTTGGGATCGAGATCGATGATGCACCAGTCCGGCCGCTCGAGCGCGCCGGTCCGGCTGGCCCAGAGGTGGAGCGGAATGGCGCCCAGGTTCGCGACATAGAGGAGGGTGTCGAGATCGTCGCACACGATGTAGCGGATTTCCCGCTGGGTATCTTCGCTCCAGATCGGCACCGTGCGGATCCAGTCCGGGATGAAGTCGGGCGCGTCCTTCTGGTAGAACGACTTGCCCTCGATCCCGTCGGGATAGCGGGTTAGGACAAGCGGTCGGTCCTTGAGGTACGGCTCCAGCCAGGGCCACATAGTCCAGTAGTACTCGATGAGATCGCCCTTGGTGTACCCCTCCTTCGGCCAGAACACCTTCTTCAGGTTCGTGAAGGCAATCTCCACCGGTTGATTGCCGAACGCCGAGTGCCGAGCCGCCGAGCCGCCGAGCTTCACCTCGGGCGGATCATCCGCGCTTTCCGGCACGCCCGCCCGCCCCTCCTGCCGCACACAGTCCTCCGCCTTCTTGTCGTCGCGAAACCGCAGGAACACTGGCTGCCGCAGCAGCCCTTCCTCGGTCCACTCCTTGAACTGGACCTCGCAGACGATCACCGGCTCGACCCAGGTCGTATCCCCGGCACCCGGGATCGGGCGCACCTTGGGCACGGCCTCGTCGAGCGGCCAGGGCCGAGGTCCATGGCACGGGGGACCGCTCCGCACCAGGCTCTCGAGCCGCTCGCGCACCTGGGCGAGCTGTTTCTCGGTGAACCCGGTCCCGGCGCGTCCCGCATAGATGAGCTCGCCCTCGACCCAATCCGCGAGCTGGAGCGCGCCGAAGCCGCCCCGGGTCCCCCGGGGAGAGGTGAATCCCACCACCACGAAGTCGTCCGAGGTCACCGCCCGGATCTTGATCCAGTGGGGGCTCCGTCCGGCCCGATAGGGCGAATCGGCGCGCTTGCCCACCACCCCCTCCAGGCCTAACCCGGTGGCCCGCTTCATCAGGGTGACCCCATCCTCCTCGAAATGGTCCAGGTAGCGCACCGGACCGAGCGGGGGAAGCAGCATCCGGAGGATTCGCTTCCGCTCGCGGAGGGGGAGCCCGCGGAGATCCCGGTCCTCGAAGCCCAGCAGGTCGAAGCTGTAGAGCACGGCGGGCGCCTCGGCGGCGGCCCGCTGGACGTCCCTAACCCGCGAGAGCTGGGCTCGCTTCTGGAGCGTCTGGAAGCTGGGCCGGCCGGCGGCGTCGGGCACCACCAGCTCCGCGTCGAGCACGACCCGCGGCACCGGCAGCGCGCGGACCGCCCGAACCACTTCGGGAAATCCCGCCGTGAGATCATTCCCGTTCCGGCTGGTGAGGGTCGCGGTGCCCGCCTCGTGGGTCACTACCACCCGGTACCCATCGAGCTTGGGCTCGAAGACCCAGCCCGCTCGCTTGAACGGCTGATCTCGCGGTTCGGCCAGCATGAGCTCGACCTCGGCGGCGTCAACCCGCCTCCTGGGTACCTCGAGCCGATCGAGCTCGGCCTGAATGCGGTCGGTCGGGGTGCGCCCTTCCTCCAGGTCCTCGACAGTGAGACCCGAAAGCACCGATTCTTCCCCGAAGGGCGGCGGATCGGTCGAGGCGTACCCGTCGCGCTCCTTGATCAGCAGCCAGTCCTTCTCCGACTTCTTGAGCTTGACGAGAGTCCAGCGGCCGCGAAGCTTGTAGCCGCGAAGATCGAACAGCAGTTTCCCTTTCTTGAGCCCTTCGATCGGGTCCTCGATAGGCACCCATTCGCCCCGGTCCCAGACGACGACTGCGCCGGCGCCGTAGTTGCCCTCGGGGATCATTCCTTCGAATTCGCCGTATTCGAGGGGATGATCTTCGACGTGCACCGCGAGCCGCTTCTCGCGAGTGTCGTACGACGGACCTTTGGGAACCGCCCACGACCGCAACACGCCCTCCATCTCCAGACGCAAGTCATAGTGGGTTCGGCGAGCGGCATGTTTGTGGATGACAAAGATGCCCCCTGGGCCCCGGCCCCCGGCGCCTGGCCCCTCCCCACCGAACGGCTCCGGGGTACGATCCGGCGACCGCTTGGTGCGGTAGGCCTTTAGGGCGT
Organism: Gemmatimonadales bacterium; assembly: GCA_052389555.1. Taxonomy (GTDB): domain Bacteria; phylum Gemmatimonadota; class Gemmatimonadetes; order Gemmatimonadales; family GWC2-71-9; genus JABFSM01. The sequence continues at coordinate 29,234 of JBQTHV010000031.1, forward strand.
CAGAGGAGGAATCTCGATCGGTCATTTGGCTATTGGCTATTGGCTATTGGCTATTGGCTATTAGTTGCTCGGCACTCGGCACTCGGCACTCGGCAATCCCCGGCATCCTTTTCACGTTTCACGTTTCACTTTTCACCTCTGTATCTTACAGTCTGAGGCTCACGGAGTTCACTATGCCCGCCCGCTCCATCGGCACCGCCACGATCTCGTTCGGCCTGGTTTCCGTCCCGGTCCAGGTCTATTCCGCCGCGGAGTCGGCCGCGTCGGTCTCCTTCAATATGCTGCACAAGAAGTGCGGCACCCGCCTAAAGCAGCAATACATCTGTCCCAAGGACGAGGAGATAGTCGCGCGGGACGATATGGCGAAGGGGTACGAGTTCGCCAAGAACCAGTACGTCGTGTTCTCGCCCGAAGATCTCAAGGCGTTGGATCAGAAGGCGACTAATACCATCGAGATCAACGAGTTCGTGCCGCTCGCGGCAGTCGATCGCATCTTTCTCGATCGCGCGTACTACCTGGGCCCCGACAAGGGGGGCCACCGGGCCTACCGCCTGCTCGCCGAAGCGCTCAAGGAAACCGGCCGCGCCGCGCTTGGCCAGTATGCCGCGCGAGGCCAGCAACATCTCGTGCTGGTGCGCCCGAGAGACGGGGTGCTGGTGATGGAGCAGCTCCATTATGCCGACGAGCTACGGTCTCCAGCCGAAGTTCCCCTCGGCGAAGGCGAAGTGAAGCCCGCCGAGCTCGCGCTGGCGAAGCAATTCATCGAACAGGCGGCCACCGACCAGTTCCGGCCCGATGCCTATCGCGATACCGTGCGAGATCGGGTTCTCGAGGCGATCCAAAAGAAGGTCGAAGGGCAGGAGATCACGGCGGAGCCGGAGGCGAAGCCCGAGGCGAAAATCATCGATCTCATGGAGGCGCTCAAGGCGAGTATTGCGAAGGGCGCGGCCGAGAAGGAAGCCGCCCCCGCCGGAAAGAAGCGCAAGGCCGCAGGTCGCTGACTGCCGAGGGCCGAGTGCCGAGCAACGATCCACGGGCTACCGAACCTGCCGTCCTGCCGACCGGCCGTCCTGCCGTCCGGGTTGGCACCAGCGGATGGTCTTTCAAAGAGTGGAAGGGCTCCTTCTACCCGAAGGATCTTCCCGACGATCGATTCCTCGCCTACTACGCCGAGCGGTTTCCCACGGTGGAGATCAACAACACCTTCTACCGGATGCCCCGGGAGTCGGTCTTGCACGAGTGGGCCTCCCAGGTTCCTCCGGCTTTCCGGTTTGCGATCAAGGCGTCGCAGCGAATCACCCATCGGGGCCGACTCAAGGATGTCGGCAACGAGGTCGAGTACTTCACCCGGGTGACCAGCGAGTTAGGCCCGCTCCGCGGCGCCACGCTGTTCCAGCTTCCGCCCAACCTCAAGAAGGACCTGCCCCGGCTGGCCGCGTTTCTGGAGCTCCTGCCGCGCCGGTGGCAGGCGGCGTTCGAGTTCCGGCACCAGACCTGGTTCGACGACGAGGTGTACGCGGTCTTGCATGACCAGGAAGCCGCCCTGGTGATCGCCGACCACGACGATTTCCAGACGCCGGTGCTCGCCACGGCTCCCTGGGCGTACGCGCGGCTCCACCGGGCGGAATACGACGACGCGTCCCTGGCTCTGTGGGCGGATCGGCTCCGCGGGTTAGGCATGGGCGAGCTCTATGTCTTCTTCAAGCACGACGAGGCGAAGGGGAGCGGGCCAGAGGGAGCCCTGCAGTTCGCCGAGCTCATGAAGTAATCTACGGATTACGCGGATTCGAGTCGACAGTCATCAGTCGACAGTCATCAGTCAGCCTCGGTACTTGGGGAGGACGGGCTAACGACTGAAGGCTGACGACTGACGACTCAGCCCCATCTCATCGAGGAACCGGCACCCACCCGTCGGGAGCCCGCCGCGCCGCATCGAGCGGGTTAGGATCAGCCGGTCCTTGGCGCGCGTCATCCCGACGTAGAGCAGCCGCCGGGCCTCGTGAAGCTCTTCGTCGCTCGGTCCGCGCCCGTCGCGGTCCACCCGGGCGAACTGGCCGTCCTCGACTCCGACCACATAGACCCGCGAAAACTCGAGGCCCTTGGTCGAGTGGAGGGTGAGCAGGTTGACCCGCTCCGATCGATCCAGCTCCCGACCGTCCCGCCCGGAATGGGAGAGAGCCACCCGGTCCAGGAAATGCTCCAGCTGCTCCCCGAGCGTGTTGCCCTCGACGGTCTCGAGGAGGCGGCGGAGCCGGGCCATCGCGGCGGGATAGCGTTCGTCCGCGCCCTTCTCGCGACGGTACTCCAGCAATTTGCGCCGGCCCCCGAGCAACTCGATCACTTCCTCCGGCGTCGGAACCGGCTCGGCACCCGGCTGTTTCCGCTCGGCCTGGTAGTGCTCCAGGCAATCGCTGTATCGCCCCAGCGCAAACGCTTTGGCAATGGGGAGAATGCCGGCCGCTTCGGCCGGGACCGACCCCGGCTCGGACAAGACCAGCGCCAGCCCGAGGTAATCGAGCAGGTGACTGAGCGCGGTCTTCCGGGCCCGCGCCAGTTTCTCAGCCGAGAGCCGCGGGAACACCTGTGCCAGGGTCCGCGCGTCGTCCACGGCACGGTGCTTCGGCGGCTCGATCCCGTAAGCTTCCGCCAGGTGCTCCAGCTTCCGGCTCCCGGGATGAAGCTGCCGGGCGAGGAGCAGCGAATCGAACGTGACGAAATCGGCGCCGCCCCCGAGCTCCCCCCCGAGCCGACGCAAGATGTGGAAGTCATACTGATTGCCGTTGTGGGCAATCAGGATGTCCTCGCCACAGAAGGCGCGGAAGGCGGGCCACACCGCTTCGAGCGTCGGCTTACCGGCCAGCATGTCGTCCGTGATGTGGTGGACCCGGCGCGACTCTTCGGCCACCGGCCCCCTCGGCCGAACCAGCTCGGAGAACACCCCGGCCATCTGCCCGTTCCTAACCCGCACTGCACCGAGGTCGATGATTTCGCACGTGGTGCGGTCGAAGCCGGAGGTTTCGATATCAACCGCCACGAAATCCCGAAAGGCGTCTTCCAGCGCCTGCGTATGCAGGAGCTGCAGCGCCTTGAACAACCCGAACGCCAACCCGTACCGCCCCCCATCCTCCGGCCGAATCACGACCTCATCCCCATTCCCCACTCCCCCCTCCCCACACCCCACGGACGGCACGCCCGCTCGCTGCAAGAGGCCTGACAGCGCGATCTCCCCTCCGCCGAACCGAGGAAGCCTAACCCGCCGCCGTCCGTGCCGGGCGGTCTCGAGCCGGGCGGCGAGCTGCACCACGGCGCCGTCCTCGAGCGGATCGGAGAGCTCGTCCTGGTGGTCCTCCAGCACGGTGCGATACTCGCCCACCCGTTGAGACAGCAACTCCTCGACCAAGCTGACCAGCCGCTGGTGCCGGCCCGCCAGGGCCGGCAGGTTGCGGAGCGCCGATACCGCGCGGCCCAGTTTGCGGGCGTCCTCGCTGCCGCGGCCGAGCTGCCGGCCGACGGTCCGCATCCAGACCTGCGGGTCAACTTTCCGGCGCTCCGCTTCCGAGACGATACCGGACCAGAGCGCTTCGGGCAGCACCTCCTTGAGGAACGCTTCCTGGCGGAGCGGATCGTCCGGCGCGGCGACGACCCCGAGCGCGGCCAGGAGGTAGCGGACCACCGGATCGTCTCCTAACGCGCGACCCGCAGCCAGCCGGCAAGGAATGCCCGACTCGACCAGCGCGGCTTCCAGCCGATGCCCGATGTCGTGAGTGCGATAGAGCAACCCGTACTCGTTCCAGGAAAGGCTCGAGCCTGACCGGTCCGCTACCAGATCGGCCAGCAGCCAGCGCAGCTCGGCCCCGTCGTCGGGGAACGCCTCCACCGAGACCGGATGCTCGGTTTCCCGGTCGGCCCGTAACCGCTTCTCTTCGAAAAGACGCGGGTTATGCTCCAGGAGCCGCCTTGCGGTCTCGAAGATCTGGCGTGCCGTGCGGCGGTTCTCGTCGAGGATGAGCTTGCGCCGGATCCCGAAGTCGTTGGCAAGGTCTGCCAACACCTTCGGGTCGGCGCCCGCCCAGGAATACACCGACTGCTCGTCATCGCCCACGGCGAACAGATTGCGATGGCCGGAGGCGAGCAACCGGATCACCGCGTACTGCCGGGGATTGAGGTCCTGGAACTCATCCACCAACAGGTAATCCCACTGGCCGGCTACCGGCTCGGCGATCTCGGCATAACGCGTGAGGAGATCGGCGGTCCTCGCAATCAGGTCGTCGAAGTCGAGCAGGCCGCGGCGCTCGAGGTATTCCCGATAGCCGGCGAAGACCTTGAGATCATTCGGCGAGAGCGGGGTGCCACGGGAGCGGTGGAGCCCGAACCGGATGAGAACCGGCCCGCGCGCCTTCTCGGGAACCCGCAACCGGCGCAACACGTCGCGCTGGTAGTCCTCGTCCGCGATCCCGAAGCCGCGCCGGGCCCCAACCCACTCGCCGTGCTCCCGAAGGATCCGGACGCAGAGCGAGTGCAGCGTTCCCCGAGTAATGGCGTGCGCCCGCTGGCCGAAGGCGGTCTCGAGCCGCTCGGCGATCTCTTCCGCAGCCTTGTTGGTGAAGGTAACGGCGCAGATCCGGCACGGATCGAAGCCCTTGGCCTCGATCAAGTATCGGATCCGCTCGATCAGGCAAAAGGTCTTGCCGGCGCCCGGACCGGCGAGAACCAGGAGCGGGCCGAGCTCCGCCTCGATCGCGTCGCGCTGGCGGTCGGTGGGGATGAACGTGAGATTGGAAGCTGTCGCCACTCCGAAGGGACCCCGGGAGCCAGTGCGGGAATATCGCCACCTTGCGATTGCTCGGGCAACGCTGGAACTTCCCACCCGGTTCGATAGACACCCTCATGACGCCAGACGAGCAAGTTCGCGAGTACTTCGCCGCGCTGTCACCCAAGCCACGTGCAGCCCTCCGCACGCTGCGCGATGCCATTCGATCTGCTGCCCCCTCCGCGACCGAGCACTTCAGCTACCGGATCCCGAGCTTCAAGCTCGATGACCGCCCCCTGGTCTGGTATGCAGGCTTCCAGAACCACGCGAGCCTGTATCCGATCGGCGAGGCGATCCGGCGCAAGCACGCCCCAGCGCTCGCCGGTTATGAGACGTCCAAGGGCACCGTGCGATTCCCGTTGGGGAAACCGGTGCCCGTGACGCTCGTGAAGCGGCTGGTGAAAGCCAGGATCGCCGAGCTCCAGAGCAAGCCCGGAACCCGGCCTCGCGGAGCACGGTAGGTCTCTCCCCATGACCCGAACGGTCCGCTTCTTTCTCGCGCTGGGTATTGCTCTCTCGAACCCGGCGGTCGTCCAACCCGCCCAGCCAGCCCCGCAGCTTCCCTCGGTCCCACTGCCGCCCGAGCTCGATCGCGTGTTGCGAGATTACGAACGCGAGTGGAGCGCCCGAAATGCGGCGGGGCTGGCTCGATTGTTTGCGGAGGATGGCTTTGTATTGCAGCCGGGACGTCCTCCGGTGCGTGGCCGTGCCGCCATCGAACGGGCCTACACCGGCTCCGGCGGCAAGTTCATTCTGTTGCTCAAGCGCACGAGAGCCGGCCCCTGGATGATCGCCGCCGATATGGACAACAGCAACCAGCCCCGCGGTCCAGCTCCCCCGCCACCACCATCCCCTTCGGCACGGCTCGACCACGTCATTCTCTATACGGGATCGCTCACCCAGGGAATGGCGGAGTTCGCTCGGCTGACCGGCGTTACACCGGCCGTCGGCGGCGAGCACCCCGGCCGCGGCACTCGCAACGCGCTGGTGAGTCTGGGTGGCGGGAGTTATCTGGAGTTGTTGGCGCCGACGGCGGATTCCGGAGCAGCGCTGCCGCTTCTACCGTATGGTTGGGCAGTCGGGACCGACGACATCTCCCAAGTCGCTGCCCACCTCCGCGCGCTCGGCATGACGGTCAGCGATCCGATTCCCGGCTCGCGCCGAAAACCCGATGGGGATCTGCTGAGTTGGAGAGTGGTGTCTCTGTCGTCGCCATCCCCTTCAATCCCGTTCTTCATCGAGTGGGGGAAGGAGGTGCGACACCCAAGCGCCACATCACCATCGGGATGTGCGTTGGAGACGTTTACGATCATAGAGCCCGAACCGGCCATGCTGCGCGCCCTGGTCGAAACGCTTCGCCTGCCCGTGACCCTCCGCGAGGGAGCGGAGCGCCGAATGTCCCTGACCCTGCGCTGTCCCAATGGCCCGGTGACGTTCGCGCGTTAGCCGCGAAGCGTCGCACTCCACTGCATGATCCGATCGGCCAGCTCGGCCTTTACATCCTGGCCGGCCCCGGCCTGCTTCGTCACCCGAAAGGAATGGTCCCCGCCTTCGATTAGCTCCAGCGTGGCGAGTCGCCCCAGCCGCCCACAAACCTCCAGGATGAGCGGGAGCTGCGCGAAATCGTCCCGGGTCCCCTGCAGGAACAGCATGGGAATCCGAATCGTGAACAGGTGATCGGCCCGCTCGACCGAGGGCTTGCCCGGCGGATGTAGCGGGAATCCAAGAAAGACCAGGCCCACGACGCCGGGAAGGGGTTCTGCCGCCTGCGCGGTGCTGGTCATCCGCCCGCCGAAGGACTTGCCCCCGGCGAGGAGCGGCAGCCCCGGCCACTCGGTCCGGGCGCGCGCAACGGCTTCACGCACTCGCGCCGCAGCAACCGCCGGCGGATCGGGCCGGCTCCGCTTGGCTTCCATGTAGGGGAACTCGTAGCGCAGCGTCGCGATGTCGCGCTCGGCCAAGAGCTCGGCGATCCGCTCGAGAAACGGATGCCGCATGCCCGCGCCCGCGCCGTGCGCAAGCACGTAGCCCAAACGCGGGTTAGCCGGAGCGCGGGTTAGGAAGGCAGCAAGCGGCATCACGGCTGCCGCCCGATGGCCCGCAGCCGGGCGCGCGCCAGCCGGTTGGTCGAGTCACGCTGGATCGCCTCGCGAAACGCCTCCACCGCGCTGGCCGTATCGGCCCGCATGAGCAGCACTTCGCCCCGGGCAATCGAGACGGCCGCCGAGCGCGGGAAGAATTCTTCGTTGAGCCGGAGCAGGACCAGCGCATCATCGTAGCGCCTGACCCGGCCCAGCCGGCCGGCCGCGAGGCTGAGTGATTCCTCGCCGAAATCGTAGGAATCCCGCCCGTAATAGCGCTCCCGCAACGCCCGATAGGCTCGCACCGCCGAATCGGCGCCTCCCGCCTGGACCGCGTTCACGAGGAGGGCGGGGAGCGGAATCGGCCGGGTCACGCCTCGATGACAGGTGCCGCAGCTCACCTGCAGTCCGGCCAACCCCGATACGTCCTCCGGTAGTGTGTCGAGCCGGCAATTGATCTCCTGCACCATCGCCATCATCTGGCGCGCCACCAGCTTGGTCCGTTTCTGGTCCGCGGCGAAATCGAACCGCTCGAGGGGCAGGCCTTCCTCCCCTACGTGGCAAAACTGACACCGCACGCCGAGCTCCGCCGTGATATTGCGCATCATGCCGATCACCTCGATGACCCGCGTGGTCCGGGGAATCACCTTCAGGTTGACCAGCGAATCGGGTGGAAACTTGCCGGCGGGTTGCGCGGCGAGCACCCCCGGGACCAGGACCAGCACCACACCCACCGGGATCAAGCGCATGGGGATACCTTTCGGTTCATGGTTACCTCCTTGATGTTCGGTGTGCTGCTGACGTTGCAGCCACCGCAATTCCCGGTCGCTGGCTTCCGGCAATCCGTGGCGGCCCTGTCACTGCCAGCGGATCGTCCCCTCGTAATCCTGCCATCCCAAGGCGAAACTCACCGCTTGCGAAACGCGGTGATCGGCGGGGTCATCGGCGGCGTGGCCGGGGTCGTGACCTGCACCGCGATCTCGAACGCCATCGACGACCCAGGCACGGGGTTCTCTACCTGTACGACCAATGGATATCTCCTGTTTCGCCTGGGTGGATTCGGCCTGGGCGCGCTCATCGGCGCGCTCATCAAATGACCCCGCGAGCGCTATCTTCTTGACCATGCGATCAACTCTTGCGTTGGCCGGCCTCCTCGCGCTGGCCCCACTCGTTACCGCTGCACCCCAGCAACTCCCCCCGGGCCAAATCCGCCCCCGGCCCGCCGAGGGCCGCGAGCCCGAATTCCCCCCGCCCGACATTCGCGAGTATCAGCCCCGCTCGACCCTGGTGGTGCCGGTCCATCCGGTGCCTCGGGCGAGGTACCCAACCGTCGACGTGCACGGTCATCCGCCTGCCCTGACCTCGCCCGCGATCATCGAGCGGGTGGTGGCGGCGATGGACTCGCTCAACTTGCGGGTTATGGTGAGCGCCAACAGCAATTCGGGCGAGCGGCTGGGACAGCAGCTTTCGGCCCTCCGGGCGACCAAACACGCCGATCGCTTCGTCTTCTTCACGGGACTGGACCTGCGCAACATCGGCCCCGGCTCCGGCGCCAAGATCGCGGCACAGCTCGAAGCCGACGTGAAAGCTGGCGCGGTCGGGGTGGGCGAGATCGGCAAGGGGTTCGGCATGTCGCTCCGCAAGGCGGACGGCAGCCGGCTCCGGCTCGACGATCCCGTGCTCGATCCGGTCTGGGAGACCGCCGCGCGTCTCAAGATTCCGGTCTTCATTCACGTGGGCGATCCGTCGGAGTTCTGGGCACCGCTCGACTACCATAACGAGCGTTGGCTCGAGCTGGCCCTCTATGCCAGCCGCCGCTATCAGGACAGCACCCGGTTCCCTCCGTTCGAAACATTGATGGCGGAGCGCGACCGGCTCTTCGCCCGACACCCGAACACGATCTGGGTACTCGCCCATCTCGGCTGGCACGCGAACGATCTCGCGCGGCTCAGCCGGTTGCTCGACCAGCACAAGAACCTCTATACCGAAGTCGGAGCGATTCTCTACGATCTGGGCCGCCAGCCGCGCACCGCCCGCGAGTTCCTGATCAAGTATCAGGACCGCGTGTTGTTCGGGAAGGACAGCTTCCAGCCCGACGAATACCCCTACTACTGGCGCGTGTTCGAGACCGAGGACGAGTATTTCGACTACTACCGCGACTACCACGCGTTCTGGAAGCTCTACGGCCTCGGGTTGCCCGACGCCGTGCTCCGCAAGCTCTACTCCGGCAACGCACTCAAGCTGATTCCGGCGATCTCCCGGACCGGCTTCGCCCGGTGACCGAGCTCACCGCGGTCCCCGGGGAGCTGGCTCCTCCCCGCGCTCGCGCCCGGGGGCGATGGGTCCAGCTCACCCTCGGCATCATCTGCATGGTGATGATCGCCAACCTGCAGTATGGCTGGACTCTGTTCGTCAATCCCATCAACGAGAAGTACCAGTGGGGCCTGCCCGCGATTCAGGTCGCGTTCAGCCTCTTCGTGTTGGTGGAGACCTGGCTCGTGCCGGTGGAGGGCTGGCTGGTAGACCGGTTCGGCCCGCGACTCGTCGGAGTCGGCGCGGGAATCCTGGTCGCCGCGGCGTGGGTGATCAACTCGATCGCGGACTCGCTTGCCCTCCTCTACCTCGGCGCCATTGTCGGCGGGATCGGCGCCGGCGGGGTCTATGGCGCCTGCATCGGGAATGCGCTCAAATGGTTCCCCGACCGCCGCGGGTTAGCGGCGGGCCTCACCGCGATGGGATTCGGCGCCGGCTCGGCGCTCACCGTGGTGCCGATCGCGAACCTCATCGCATCACGAGGTTACCAGGCCGCCTTCGTCCGGTTCGGGCTGCTGCAAGGGGCCGTCGTCTTTCTGCTCGGCTGGTTTCTCCGCGCGCCCGATTCCTCGTTCAGGCCGCCGAGTGCCGAGGGCCGAGTGCCGAGTACCGCGATCTGCGAGCGTACCCCGGGAGAAATGATCCGCACCCCGGTCTTCTGGGTCCTGTATGTGATGTTCGTGCTGACTGCGGCCGGCGGATTGATCGCCACCGCGCAACTCACTCCTATCGCACGAGACTACGCCATCGCGGAGATCCCGGTGTCGCTCTTCGGGTTCACGATGGCGGCGCTCCCGTTCGCGTTGTCGTTGAGCCGCGTGCTGAATGGGGTGAGCCGGCCCTTCTTCGGCTGGGTCTCCGACCGCCTGGGTCGCGAGAATACGATGTTCATCGCGTTCACCATTGAAGCGGTGAGCATCTACCTGCTGGGGCGCTACGGCGCGGATCCGGTTGCCTTCGTGGTGCTGAGTGGGCTCGTCTTCTTCGCCTGGGGCGAGATCTACAGCCTCTTCCCTGCGACCTGCGGCGACTGCTACGGCCGCAAATACGCGGCGGCCAACGCCGGCCTCCTGTACACGGCCAAGGGAACCGCATCGCTGCTGGTGCCGCTCTCCAGCATCATCGCGGCGCGCTTCGGCGGGTGGCGGGCGGTGTTCATCGTGGCGGCCGCGATGAACCTGCTCGCGGCGATTCTCGCGCTAGTGGCCTTGAGGCCGCTTCGCCAGCGCCTCCTCCGGGCATGAGGTTCGCCGTCGTCGGCGCGGGGGCGATCGGCGGCTATGTCGGCGGCTGGCTCGCCGCAGCGGGGGGGGACAACGAGGTCACGTTCATCGCGCGAGGTGCCAACCTCACCGCCATCCGGGCCGAGGGGATGCGGGTGATCGGCGAGGACGGGACCGAGCGGGTCGGCCGGAGCTGTGCGTTCGAGCGCCCGGCCGAGGCGGGCCCCCACGACGTCGTGCTGCTCGCGGTGAAGGCGCACCAGGTCGCCGCGGTGGCGCCCGAGCTGGGCCATCTCTGCCACGCCGGGACGACCATCGTGACGATGCAGAACGGGATCCCCTGGTGGTATTTCCACCAGCACGGCGGACCGTACGACGGCCGGCCGGTGAACGCCGTGGATCCCGACGGCACCATCGGGCGGGCCATCGATCCGGATCGGATCGTGGGGTCGGTGCTCTATCCCGCCGCGGTGCTGGAGCGGCCCGGAGTGGTGCGGGTGATCGAGGGCAAGCGGATCAGCGTGGGTGAGCCGGGCAACACCGACTCCCAGCGGGTCAGGGCGATTGCCGCGGCGTTGACGGCGGCCGGCTTCAGGGCGCCGGTCACGACCGCGATCCGGGAGGAGATCTGGCTCAAGCTCTGGGGGAACCTGAGTATGAACCCGATCAGCGCACTCACCCACACCACCCTGGCCGAATTGCTGCGCTATCCCCTAACCCGCGAGCTCTGCTACGATCTCATGCGGGAGGCCGAGGCCGTCGCGGGCAGGCTGGGGGTGCGGTTCCGGGTCGGGATGGCGCGCCGGATCGCCGGAGCAGAGCAGGTCGGCGAGCACAAGACCTCGATGCTGCAGGATGTGGAAGCCGGGAAGCCGCTCGAGCTGGAAGCGCTGGTCGGGGCGGTGGTCGAGCTCGCCCGCCTCACCGAGACGCCCACCCCGCACCTCGACGCGGTGTACGCCTGCACGAGCCTGCTCGCCAAGACTCTGACGGACCACGGCGCGCGGCTTGTGCTCTCGCATTGAGGCGTTATCGCCCACAGAATACAAAGGACAATGAACCCGACTACAACGATCCCAAGCTTGCTCGATGCCGGCCGCGCCGATGCGCCGGCGTTGAATTCCGTAGAAGGCGCGGGTCTGTCGTATGGGGAGTTGCGCGCCTTCATTGCCCGAATCGGCGCGGAACTCGGTTCGCATGGTATCGGACCCGATGACCGCGTCGCGATCGTCCTCGATAACGGCCCCCAGATGGCCGCGGCCTTTCTCGCGGTCGCTTCCTGCGCGACCGCCGCGCCGCTCAACCCGGCCTATCGGGCCGAGGAGTTCGAGTTCTACCTGAACGATCTCGACGCCAGGCTGCTGATGACCTCCGCGGACAAGGAATCTCCTTCGCTGTCGGTCGCCCAGCGCCTCGGCATCCCCGTCGCGCGATTGCACCCCACGCCCGATCGCGGCGCCGGCAGCTTTGACCTCACCTTCGAGCCATCCCCCACTCCCCACTCCCCATTCCACCTTCCCGAGGCCCGACTCCCGACCCCCGAGTCGGTCGCCCTCGTCCTCCATACCTCGGGGACGACCTCGAGACCCAAGCTGGTTCCGCTAAGCCACCGGAACCTGGTGACTTCGGCCCGCAACGTGGCCGAGTCGCTCGCCCTGACGGCGGAGGACAAGGGGCTGGTCATCATGCCCCTCTTCCACATTCACGGTTTGGTGGCCGCGCTGCTCGCGCCCCTCGGAGCCGGCGGCGAAGTCTGCTGCACCCCGGGCTTCAACGCGCTCAAGTTCCTCTCCTGGCTCGCCGACACGAGGCCGACCTGGTACACCGGGGTGCCCACCATGCACCAGACCATTCTGCTCCGCGCGAAGCACCCCCAGGCGCTCGCGGGTCATCGGCTTCGCTTCATTCGCTCCTCTTCCGCCGCGCTTCCCGCCACGGTGATTGCGGAGCTCGAGCGGGTCTCCGGCGTCCCGGTGATCGAGGCCTACGGCATGACCGAGGCAGCCCACCAGATGGCCAGTAACCCGCTGCCGCCGCGGCCGCGGAAACCCGGGACGGTCGGCCCGGCAGCCGGTCCCGAGATTCGAGTGGTGGATTCCCGGGGTACCCCGGTTCGCGCCGGCACCCCCGGCGAGGTCGTCATCCGGGGCTTCAACGTCATGGCGGGTTATGCCAGTAACCCGCAGGCCAATACCGAATCGTTCTTCGAAACCTGGTTCCGGACCGGCGACCAGGGCGTGATGGACGCGGAGGGATATCTCACCATCACCGGGCGGCTCAAGGAGATCATCAACCGCGGCGGCGAGAAGATCTCACCTCGCGAAGTGGATGAGATCCTGATGGAGCACCCCGCGGTGCACCAGTGCGTGACGTTCGCCATTCCGCACGAGCTTCTGGGCGAGGAGGTAGCGGCCGCGATCGTCCTCCGGCAAGGGCTCGAGGCGTCCGACCAGGAACTGCGCCAGTTCGCCGCGCGGCGGCTGGCCGACTTCAAGGTCCCCCGCAAGATTCTCATTCTCCCCGAGATCCCCGTCGGCGCCACCGGCAAGCTTCAGCGCATCGGTCTCGCCAAAAAGCTCGGCCTCGCATGAGCACACCTAACCCGCAACCCAGTGGCGCGTCCCAGCCGTCCAGCCGCCCGGCCGCCGAGTGGACCAACCGGCCACCCGCCCAACCACCCAGGCGCCTCCTCATGGGCCCCGGCCCGAGCAACCCTGACCCGCGGGTGCTCGCCGCGATGGCGGCCAATCCGGTCGGGCACCTGGATCCCTATGTCGTCGGGCTCATGGACGACACCATGAGCATGCTGCGGCAGGTATTTCGCACCACGAGCCATCATACGATTCCCGTTTCGGGAACCGGCTCAGCGGGCCTCGAGGCCCTTCTCCTGAACCTGCTGGAGCCGGGTGATCAGGCGGTCGTCGCGATCAACGGCTACTTCGGCCAGCGTATCGCGGAGCTCGCGCGGCGCGCCGGGGCCGCCGTACGCACCATCGAAGTTCCCCCGGGAGAAATCACCGATCCCGCCGAGGTGGAACGCTTGCTCCGGCAGCAGCCCGCCAAAGTCGTGGCCTTCGTGCACGTGGAGACCACGACCGGGGCCTGTCAGCCCCCTCGAGAGGTGGCCGAGGTGGCCAGACGGTTCGGCGCCCTCGTGGTGATGGATTGCGTCACGTCGCTGGGCGGGATGCCGGTCGAGATCGACCGGTGGGGCATCGACGCGGCCGGCTCCTGCTCGCAGAAATGCCTGGGTGCGCCCCCCGGGTTAGGTCCGATCACCCTGAACGACCGGGCCATGGCCGCGGTGCGGGCGCGCCAGAGCCAGCCGTCCACCTGGTATTTCGACCTCTCGCTACTCTTCCAGTACTGGGGCGAAGCATCCGCGGCGAAGAAGCGCGCCTTCCATCACACCGGACCGGTGGCCGCTGTCTATGGGTTCCACGAGGCGCTCCGGCTGGTACTCGAGGAAGGCCTGGAATCCCGCTGGGCCCGGCACCAGATGGCGCACCAAACGCTGGTCGAGGGCCTCGACCGGCTGGGACTCACCCGCTTCACCCCATCCGGCAACCGGGCACCGACGATCAACGTGATTCGAGTGCCAGATGGCCTCGACGAGGCCGGCGTTCGGTCCGGTCTCCTCGAGGCCGGAGTGGAGATGGGGGGAGGACTCGGCCCCCTCGCTGGCAAGGTATGGCGGGTGGGCGTGATGGGCACCAATGCGCAGCGCGCGACCGTCGAGCACTTCCTCACTGTATTGGAGGAAACCCTCCGCGCCGAGGGATGGCGTCCGTAGTATCTTATCGAGCCGTTTACCAATGCCGAAAGGCGCGCAATCCATGAGCCCCCGTCTTCTTCGACCGATTCGTGCGATCCTGATCGCTGGCTTCGCGTGGCCGGCCATTCTCGCCGGGCAGGCCGCGGTCACTGAAACCCGCGATCCCAGGCAGCAGCAGGACGAGCACTTCGCCAAGGCCTACGCCGAATGGACCAGTGAGCCGCGCTTCGGCAGCCCGCTGGTAGATCACCTCCCGCGGGTGCCCGGCGTTCCGATGCCCAAGGACATCCTGGGCTACCACATCGGGGCTCCCAAGACACTCACCTACTACGCCGACATCCTGCGCTACTATCGCGCGCTGGCCGCCGCGACGCCGCGGGTTATGGTCGAATCCATCGGCCGGTCCGACGAAGGCCGCGAGCTCGTCGTGGTGTGGGTGTCTTCCGAGGACAATATCGAAAACCTCGCGCAGAACCGCGCCAGTCTCGCCCGGATCGCCGATCCCCGCGGCCTCGCCGAGGCGGAGCTCCGGCGCCTCATCCAAACCTCCAAGCCTCACTATCACCTGATGGGCGGGCTGCATAGCGGCGAGACCGGGCCCTCCGAAATGCTGATGGAGCTGGTGTATCGCCTGGCGGTCGAGACCTCGCCGCTCATCAACCAGATCCGCGAGAACGTGATCGTCTCGGTGACTCCGGCCGCCGAGCCGGACGGCCGCGACCGGAACGTGGACTGGTTCTATCGGAACCTGGAGATCGGACTCTCCCAGACCCCACCCGCCGCTCCCCCAGGTGACAGCGCGGCCCGGCCGGGCGCCGGCGGCGCACCGGGCGGAGGGGCGGGAGGGGGGGCAGGCGGGGGAGGCGGGGGAGGCGGGGGAGGCGGCGGCCGCGGCCCGACCGCGGTGCCCTACTGGGGCAAGTACGTTTATCACGACAACAATCGAGACATCAATCTCTCCCAGATGTCCATGCGCGCGATTACCGATTGGTACTTCACCGCGCACCCGCCGATCATGCACGACCTGCATGAGGCCCAACCGCTGCTCTACACCTATAGCGGCGGCCCTCCGCAGAACCCGAACCTCGATCCGCTGCTCTTCGCCGAGCTCCCGTTCTTCTCGAATTGGGAGATGGCGCAGATGACCAAGTGGGGCATGCCGGGTGTGTACACGTTCGCCTTCATGGACGGGTGGTCGCCGGGCTACCTCGGCTCGGTCGCGTACAACCACAACGGCATGATGCGCATGTACGAGACCCAATCGGGCCGCGACGTGAACCTCGACTCGCTCCGCAAGGCCGGACGGCTCGGGGGGGGGGGCGGCGCGGACTCGGCCCGAGCGCCGTCCGCAGCGCAGGCCACCGGGTTAGGCGGGCCGGGCGGCCCACCAGGCAGCGCCCGAATTCCAACCGGACGCGGCGGCGGGCAGCCCCGCGAGTGGTACCGGGGCATTCCCATTCCACCCAACGCGGTGACCACGTTCACCCGCCGCAACAATACGAACTACATGCAGACCGCGGTGCTCTCGGCACTCCAGCTCACCGCGATGTTCCCCAACCTGGTAATCGAGAATTTCTACACCAAGTCGAGGAACTCGCTCGAGGAGGGGAGGACCAAGGGGCCCTACGCGTACGCATTCCCCATCCAACGCGACATGACCCGGGTCGTGACGCTGGTCAACATCCTGCGCGCCCAGGGCATCGAAGTCGGCCGGCTGACCGCCGATTACCG
>JBQTHV010000032.1:0-10549 GCA_052389555.1 Gemmatimonadales bacterium
CCGCCTCACCGGCCTCTCGTGGCGCGAGCTGGGCCTTGGGGTGGGCTCCTGGCGATGGGGCGTTGCCCTCGTATGCATCGGTGCACCTCTGGCTGTCTTGGCGGGAAGAATCGGAGCCGGCAACGCAGCGATGCGGGCGGTCTATCCGCTCGATGCCCCGTTCGCAGAACACCGGTTCGCGCTCTACGCCGCGCTGCAATTGCTGTACTTCGGCGCCTGGGAAGTGCTGTTCCGCGGGGTGCTGCTGTTCGGGACCCGCCGGCGCTGGGGCGACGCCGGTGCCAATGCGCTTCAGACGGCACTCTCCGTCACGGCCCACTTCGGACGCGCGATGAACGAGACCATCGCTGCATTCCCGGCCGGGCTCCTCTTCGGTTGGATCGGTCTCCGCCTGAACTCGATCTGGTACGTCGCCCTGCTCCACTGGCTGGTTGGAGTGAGCATGGATTGGTTCATCCTCAGGATGGCTCCTTGACCGGGGCTTGACCCGCCCTTCCGAGCTTCCTCTCGAGACAAACGTATTCCTTCGACGGGGAGGCGGCCATGTCAATCCTGCATCAGCTCTCGACCCTGCTGGCCCTTGCGGCGGACAGTACCACGATCGCGAAGATTCCGGTGGCTCCCGCCGAATCGGTTGCGGTAACCGTGCACGGCGAAGGAGCCCCCGTGGTGCTCATCCCTGGTCTCTTCGGGTCGGCATTCGGCTTCCGGCACGTGATCGCGTCGCTGGTTACGTCGGGTTATCAGGCCGTCGTCGTCGAGCCCCTGGGGATCGGCGAGTCGTCCCGCCCGGCAAAGGCCGACTATTCCCTGGCGAGCCAGGCGGAACGGGTGGCCGCTGGGCTCGATTCGCTGGCGGTGAAGCACGCCGTCGTGGTCGCCCACTCGATGGGAGCCGGCATCGCGTTTCGGCTGGCGTACCAGCGACCCGATCTCGTTGCCGGAGCCATCTCGCTCGATGGGGCGGCCTGGGAGACCGCCGCGTCTCCCGGCCTCCGCAGGGCCCTGAAATGGGCGCCTCTCATGCGTCTTTTTGGTGGGGCAGGGTTGGTGCGCAAGAAGATTCGGGAAGGGCTGGTCCAGGATTCCTACGATGGCTCCTGGGTCACCCCCGACGTCATCGCCGCATACACGACCGGATCGACGGAGGATTTCGGGGCCACGCTGCGCGCGTTACAGGGCATGGCGCGGTCGGTCGAACCGGAACTGCTCGCCCCTCATCTCGCCGAAATCCGCTGCCCGGTGATCCTGCTAACTGGCGGGGCAGACCGTCCCAACCGGATCAAGCCCGAAGAGCAACAGCTGCTCGCCGAACGCATTCCGAAATTCCGGGTTGACACGGTGGCGCGCTCGGGGCATCGTCTGCACGAGGAACGGCCGGACGCGGTCGTCGCCGCAGTGCAATCGCTTCGGCTGCACTTGGCCTCCCTTGGCGACCCCCGCTGACCACGAAGCCGGTTCAGGGCCCCTTCTCTCGCTCCCACCGAGCGGCACGCCGTCCAAAAGCGGCGCGCCCAGGAGATCGAGGAGGCGATACGATCCAGCCGGCGCGAAGCGCGCCGGGTCTTCTGGCAGTGCGTGGGTTTGGCCTTTGCGGGTGTGCCGATCTACGCTTGGAGCTGGAACCTCACGGATCCTCGAATGGCAGAGATTGCTGCCGCGGCTGGGTTTTTCGTTACCTATGCACTCCCGTTCTTCCGATGGCTGGCCTTCCACATCTCCAGGTCCGACGCGTTCCGCTGAGAAACTGGAGATTGGGCCTGCTTCAGCCTGACTGAGACCGGCCGGCACCGCGGTTCGGGTCGGTCAGCAGCCGCTCGGTGAAATCCAGCCGGTCTGATAACTCCGCCACTTCCCGGCGCAGCGCCTCGACCTCGTCCAACAGCTCTTGGGGAACTCCCGGCTCGAGTGCGCCGGGCTCGTTAGGATCCCATAGCCGCACCTTGCGGCCCTCTTCGTCCCGGAACTCGCCGGCCGCGATGGTGATGAGATCGTAGAGCCACCAGAGCCCCAACCCGCCCAGGGTACAGAGCTGGAGCAGGCCGGTGCCGATCTTGCCGACATAGTATCGGTGTGCCCCGAAGACGCCGAGCGGAATACAGAGCGCCAGCGCCACGCCGCGGGACTTTTCGGAAGGAGGGAGTCGAGTCGCCATGGCGCAATAAACTATCGCCAAGCGCGGTGTCCGTCACGCCGGACTGGGTCAGGCTTGACGGTGGCTTGACCTGCCTCGAGCAGACTCCGGCCTCAACCTGGCTGGAGGAAACGTATGAGATGGATGGCCGCGGTCTCGCTGCTGGTGTGGGGCTCCTCTCCTGCCTTCGCCCAGCGCTATGCGCCTTTCGGAGTGGGGACCGAGGTTCGCCTCCGGGCTCCCCGCGCATCAGGCGAATCCCCCCGTGATCTGCGGGGCACGGTCGAGGAGGTGCGTGGCGATACCATCACGATTCGACGCCTGAACAACGAACTGTCGCGTTGGGTCTGGACCTCTGACGCGAGGACCGAGCTCTTGGTCCACGGTGGAAAGAAGTCCTCCGCGGATCGCGGGCTCGCGTATGGAGGGCTAGCTGGAGCGGCGGTCGGCATTGGCCTGGGGATCATGTTGGGAGACGATCCGCCCGGAACATGGCTCAGGTTTACGGCCGGAGAGAAGGCCCTGCTTCTGGGAGGAGGCCTCGGCGCGACAGGAGGATTCATCGGGCTCGTGATCGGCGCGCTTTCTCGCCGTGACATCTGGATACCCGCGAGAGGGCCCGTCAAGGTTCGACCTCTTATCGGGGTGGACCGACGGGGAGGTGGCGTGGCTCTCTCCGTGTCGTTCTAGGGGATCGTCCTGGCCACTTCGCGCCCGATCTCGACCAGGTGCTTGAGGAAAAAGTCCAGGTCGCTCGTCGTGGTCCGATGGTTGGTGATCGCCACCCGGATCCCGAACTTCCCGTTGAGCACCGTGGCCGACGGCACCGCAATCCCCTTCTCCTGAAGCCGCATCAACACCTCGCGGTTCACCCCATCGAGCTTCTCCTGTGAGGCACGACTGTAGCGCAAGCACACGATGTTGAGCGGGACCGGCGCCAGGAGCTCGAGCTCGCTATGGCGGTGCGCCACGCCCGCCAGGTATTTCGCCTGGGAGACATTCTGCTCGATGAGGCGGGCGTACTTCGCGATCCCATGCTCCTTGAGCAGCATCCACGCCCGAAGCCCGCGAAACTCCCGCGAAAGCTCGGGGCCCAGCGACCCCGGATCGCGATCAATCGGCCCCGCACCACGCGGAAGCCGAGCCAGGTAGCTTGTCTCGATTGCGAATGTCCGGCGGTGGGCTTCGGGATCCCGAATGAGCACCGCCCCGATGTCATAGGGGAGATAGAGCCACTTGTGCAGATCGAACGCGATCGAATCGGCCCGCTCCATTCCCGCGACCAGCGGCCGGAGCCGATTGGAAAGCGCCGCCAGCGCGCCAAAGGCACCGTCCACGTGGTACCAGAGCCGCTCCCGCGCGGAGACTTCCGCGAGCGTCTGAAGGTCGTCGATGGCGCCTGTGTTCACCGTGCCAGCGTTGCCGACGATCGCGAACGGTTGTCGTCCGGCGGCGCGATCGGCGGCGATCGCCGCCTCGAGCACCGCCACATCGATTCGGAAATCGGCGGCCACCGGAATCGCCCGCAAGCCCTCCCGGCCGAGGCCCAGCAGCTTAGCCGCCTTCACGACCGAATTGTGGGTCTCGGTCGAGGCATAGAAGACGAGCGGCCGGCCTAACCCGGCGATACCTTGGTCTGCAAGGGATGGATCCGCCGCGTCGCGCGCCGCCGCGAGCGCCACCAGATTCGCCACTGATCCGCCCGTCACTAATACGCCACTTGCGGAGCCGGGAAAGCCCAGCATCTCCTTGCACCAGTCGAGCACCTGATCTTCCACATACGGCGCCGCCTGATGCCCGCCGCCCGCATTGGTGTTGATCACCGCCGTCGCGAACTCAGCGAGCGCCCCGCTCGGTGAGCCGGTGCCGTTCACCCAACCCCAGAAACGCGGATGCACGTTGCCCCAGGGGTACGGCAGCACGAGGCGCCGGAAGTCCTCCCACACCGCGTCGAGCGGCTGTCCGTCGAGCGGCAAAGGAGCTCGCAACGCCTCGCGCACCGATTCGGGAACTGGCTGCCACACCGGACGGTCGCGCAAGGTCCGTTGCCAGTCGATCAGCTCATCGAGCACGCGGTGGCTCAGCGCACGGAAGGCGGCCCAATCGTCGGGATCGAGGTTTTCCGGTCGACGCATGGCGAGAAGGAGTAGGGAGGGTGAAAAGTGAAAAGTGAAAAGTGAAACGTGAAAAGGCTGGAGGCCGAGTGCCGAGTGCCGAGTGCCGAGCCCCTTGCGACGGGTTGATGCCGGGTGGAAGATACCCTGCCCACCTGCGGTTCACCTCTGCTCTGGTGCAACATGCACTTCCTGCTTTCGACCATTACGTGTCTCCTCCTGCCGCCCGGCCGTCCGGCCGTCCAGCAACCGGCGCAGCCCGATACCACGCTCCGCTCCCGGATCGCCGCCTGGCGCGCCGCCCGTGAGCCCGCCATCGTGCGCGAGCTCACGGAATTGCTCTCCATTCCCAACCTCGCCTCGGATTCCGTGAACATCCGCCGGAACGCAGCCCTGTTGGTCCGGATGCTCGAGCGCCGCGGGGCCCGGGCGCGACTGCTCGAGACACCCGGCTCACCGCCGGCCATCTTCGGCGAGCTCAGCACGCCCGGCGCCACCCGCACCGTGGTCTTCTACGCGCACTACGACGGGCAGCCGGTGGATACCTCGCGCTGGGCCACGCCGCCCTGGCACGTCACCCTCCGCGACGGTCCGCTCACCGCCGCGCGAACCAGCCGGGTACTTCCCTTCCCCGAATCAGGCAGGTTCGATCCCGAGTGGCGGATCTTTGCCCGCTCGGCGAGCGACGACAAATCCCCAATCGTCGCGATGCTCACCGCGCTGGACGCGCTCCGCGACTTCGGCCTAACCCGCACGGTGAATCTCAAGTTCTTCTTCGAGGGCGAGGAAGAGGCGGGCTCTGCTCACCTTCGTGAGATGCTGACCCGCTACCGCGATCTGCTCCGGGCCGACCTCTGGCTCTTCGGCGATGGCCCGGTCCATCAGAGCCGGCAGCCCAAGATCTCCTTCGGTGTGCGGGGCGTGATGGGGGTTCACCTCACAGTGTATGGCCCGATCCGCCCGCTCCATAGCGGCCACTACGGCAACTGGGCGCCGAACCCAAACGTGATGATGGCCCATCTTCTCGCGTCGGTACGGGACGAGGAGGGACGGATCCTGATCGAAGGCTTTTACGACGACGTGCGGCCGTTCAGCGAGGCGCAGCGCGCAGCGCTCCAGGCCATGCCCCGCCTGGACGAGCAGCTCAAGGGTGAGCTCCGGCTCGGCCGCACGGAAGGCAGCGGTGCCCCACTCGTCGAGCTGGTCTCGCGGCCCGGGCTCAACGTGAGCGGCATCTCGGGCGGGCGGACCGGCTCCGGCGCAGCCAACGTGATCGTGCCGGAGGCCACCGCTTATCTCGACTTCCGTCTCGTGCCGGATCAGCGGTCCGAACGGATCCGCGCGATGCTCGAGGCGCACCTCAGCGCACGCGGTTATCACGTCGTGCACCAGGACCCGGACTCCCTAACCCGCGTCACCCACCCGCGCATCGTCAAGGTGACCAGCGAAGTCGGCTATCCCGCCACGGGCACCGCGCTCGACCTGCCGGTCTCCCGGGCGGTGATTCGCGCGGCCGAGCTTGCGCTCGGGCAGCGGGTCGTGGTCGAGCCACCGCTCGGCGGCAGCCTGCCGCTGTATCACTTTCAGGAGGTCCTCGGCACTCCTCTGATCATGGTTCCCATTGTGAATCACGACAACAATCAGCATGCCGAGAACGAGAACTTGCGGATTCGCAATCTGTGGGACGGGATCGAGCTGTACGGAGGACTGGTGGCGATGCTGGGCAAGGAATGGGTCGCCGTGCCGTGAACGGGGACGCTTGACGACGCCTTGACGACAGCCTCCCAGGTTGGAGCCGTCTTCAATCTGGGACGGCGAAATGCTCACCATCATCGCGGCCCTTGCGGCCCTATCGGAATGCCCAGCATCCGATGCAGCGCTCGCGATTCGGGTCGATCTGCGCGCTCGCGAAGTCGTCTTGCGGACCAGCCCCGTGGATCTCCCTGCAGCGGCCGGATCCGGAGCCTATCATCACCACGGATCGGTTACGCCGCTCAGTCCCTTCGCCTGGCCGGTGAATGGGTGGGCCCGGGGGTTCCGGCTTCGGATCCTGGACTGCGCCGGCAACGTATTGAAGAAGGACCGGCTGCACCATCTTCTCGTGCTGCACCTCCAGCAACGCGAGCTCCTGTTCCCGATTTACCAGCGGCTGATCGCCTTTGGTGCCGAAACCGAGGACATCGTCCTGCCGGGCGGAGTGGGGATGCGGATCGCCAAAGGGGATAGCCTCGCGCTCCTGGCTCTCTGGACGCCAGCCGCTCCTCTACCGGAGCGTGTCGTTCTCGAACTCAAGATCCCCTACCTCGCCGAGAACACCAATCCTCGACCCGTGGACGTAATACCCATCGGGTTCGACGTGCGCTACCAGCCCGGCGAGGGCGCATCGTTCGATGTGCCGCCAGGACACTCGACCCGCGAGCGCGAATTCGAAATGCCGATCGGCGGCCGTTTGCTGGTTGCTGGAGGGCACCTGCACGACTATGCGACTTCGATGGTGCTCAGCGATGCAGGGTCCGGCAAGATGCTGGTGAACTTGAGGCCCAGGCTCGACGAAACTGGCCGGGTCCACGGAGTGGAGCGCGGGCTCTATGGCGTGAGCGGGAGTGGAATAAAGCTCCAAGCAGGTCGCCGCTATCGGCTGGCTGTGACGTACGACAACCCCACCGGGCAGCGGTTGATTCAGGGGGGCATGGGGATCATGGCCGGGCTCTTCTCTCCGGACACCCATGGGAATTGGCCTGTGCTCGACAAATCGGCGGCGGGTTTCCACCGGGATGTGGAGATGCTGGCGCGGAGTGGCTTCCTGTCGCTCGGCGCCTCCGAGCGGGAGCCGCGGTGAGCGGTTCCTCGATGCCGCTAGGTGAAGGCCTCCGGCCGAGGGTCGCCTACGCGCTTCCCTCGGTCGGGTGGCCCGGCCAGGCGGGCCGGACGATGCCGTCCTCCATTCGGTAGAAGCCCAGGTCCTCCCGGGTGCGGAGCTTGACCAGGTAGATGATCTGCCCGGTATGCATCGCGAAGTGCTCCACCGCGTGATAGATCGCCTCGAACACCGTCACCGCGCGCCCCTGGATCTGGCGGCGCTCGCCGAGCGAGCCGGGATCGGTCCGAGCGAGCACGGCGTCGGCGTCGAGCACCGCTTCGGTCAGGGTCGCCAGCAGCTCGGCGCGGGTTAGGCCCTCTAGCGTTGCGAATTCGGCGGCGCGGTCGCGGCAATCCGGCGCGCCGCCCATCCCGCTCACCACCCACTGCCTGAGGTTACCGGCGAGGTGTAACAGGAGATTGCCCAGGCTGTTTGATGCCGGGTTAGGCCGCCACCAGAGATCGGGGTCCTCGACCCGCTCGAGCGCAGCCTGGATCTTCGGGAGGTAATGGCCCGTGAGATACTCCCGCGACTGGCGCAGGAACTCGGCAGCGGGGTCGGTTGGCGTCATTCCGCGGTTCGAAGAATAGCGGCACGCAGCATGGGGAGCACCGTCCGGGTCACCGCCTGATCGGAGACCGGTGCATCCGCATCCGACCAATAGCGGTGCACCACCATCCAGGTTATCGCTTCAACCACGAGCTGGGCCGCCGCCAGCTCGCTCTCGCGGCGAGGGATCACGCCCTCCCGCATTCGCTTCCCGAGATAGTCCGCGATTCGCCGGATGCCTCCCCGCCAGAAGCGCCGATAAAAGACCTGGGCCACCTCGGGCCAATCGATCGCGGATCGCTCGATGAGCTTGATCGCGCGACCATAGCGGTGAAGCCAGGCGAACAACTCACTGAGAATGCCGTCGAGCTCGGCGCCAATCGCGGCGCGAGGCGGTGACGGGGAGTCCGCTGCCAACCACAACTGGGGGAAGTGGGCGGCGTTCTGCAGACAACGCCAGACGTGCTCGGCAACCTGGCCCCGAACGGGAGTCGGGTGGGGAAGCTTGAGGTCCCACACGTCGGGGTCCTCCAATGCTCGACGCAGAGCCAGCTCGTAGAGCGCGTCCTTACTCTCCGCATAGAGATAGATGGTTCCGGGACCGACCCGCGCGACGGCGGCAATTCGGGCGACTCGCGCGGGGCCGTACCCATCCTGAACGAAGACCTCGGTTGCCGCATCGGCGATCTGGTCCAGCCGGTCAGGCGCCCGTTTCCTCGGCATGTATAGGAAATAATAATAACTGATTCAGTTATATTTGTAAACGACCAGGTCGGACTTCTTTATAACCCAGCTCGCACCCCGATCGCGTGGCGTCCGGCGTTCCGAATGGGAGGAGGCTCCATTAACGTCTATACTGGGTAAGGGTCTTGCAGGCCCCCGCGCGGCGGCGCCATGCGGGTGTCCGTCGCGCAGTCGTCCTGAGGCAATGGAGTCTTCGCATGCGGAGAATACGAAACGTGGTGTTGGGGGCGGCGCTGGTGGCTTTGCCGATTCTGGCGGGGGCATTCATCCGTCAGAGCCAACAGCAAGCCGATGGGGCGCGACTCTTCGCCCAGGTGCTCCAGCGGATCGAGGACTATTCGGTCGATTCGCTGAGTCGCAGTGCGATCTACCAGAAGGCTGCCCGGGGACTCGTCAAGAACCTCAACGATCCATACGCCGACCTGTACTCGCCCGAGGAGCTGGCGTCGTTCCAGCGGAACACCCTCCGGAACGACTACGGCGGGTTAGGGATGCAGATCGAGCAGCAGGACGACCAGATCGTGATCCGGCAGGTCTTTCCCAACACGCCGGCCGCCGCTGGCGGGCTTCAGGTGGGGGACCACATCATCATGGTGGACACCATGTCCGTCATTGGCTGGCGGACAGGCCAGGTGTCCGAAGTCCTGATCGGGAAGCCGGGCACTACGGTCGACGTGACGGTTCGCCGGATCGGCGTGCCCACCCCGATCAAGGGCCGCTTCACTCGCGCCATTATCCGGGTGCCGGCAGTCCCCTACACGCTGGTCTTCGATAGCACCATCGGCTACATCCCGCTCCAGGCCTTCAACACCGCTGCCGCGGAGGACATGGCCAAGGCGTTGGTGAATCTCCGGCAGCGCGGGGCGAAGTCCTACATCATCGACCTGCGCCAGAACGGCGGCGGCGCGCTGGAGCAAGCGCTCGACATCGGCAATCTCTTCCTCAAGGCCGGCCAGGAGATCGCGAGCGTCCGCCACCGCGGTCGAGACCCCGAAGTGTACACGGCCAACCGGCCGGCGCCGCTGATCGACTCCATGCCGGTGCTGGTGCTGATCGACGGGGTCACCGCATCGGCCTCCGAGATCGTGGCCGGCACGCTCCAGGATCATGACCGCGCCCTCGTCGTCGGCACGACCTCCTATGGCAAGGGCCTGGTCCAGACCCTGTTCCCGATCGACGGCGGGTGGGCGGTCAAGCTCACCA
The DNA here is from genome assembly GCA_052389555.1 of Gemmatimonadales bacterium. Classification (GTDB taxonomy): domain Bacteria; phylum Gemmatimonadota; class Gemmatimonadetes; order Gemmatimonadales; family GWC2-71-9; genus JABFSM01. Next base: position 9,605 of record JBQTHV010000032.1, read on the forward strand.
CCGGCAAGTGGTACACGCCGAGCGGCCGGTCGATCCAGGCCGAGCACGAGCCGCTCGAGGACGAGCGGTTTGTCGAGCTCGCTCCCCGGGATTCCGTGCGGGGTGACACCACCCGTCAGCGTCCGGTGTTCAAGTCGGACGCGGGGCGCACCATTCTGGGCGGCGGTGGGATCACCCCCGACCTGGTGATCGCGCCCGACACGATCAGCCCCCCCGAGCGCGAGTTTAGCCGTGCCATCGCGCCGGTGCTCCCGGCGTGGTTTACGGCGGTCAACTCCATGGGGGTCGATCTCAAGCCGACCTTGAAGCCGGGCTTCTCGGTCACCCCCGAGATGCGCAACGAGTTGTTCGACCGGCTGATGAAGGCGAAAGTCCCCATAACCCGCGCCCAGTTCGACGCCGCGCAGCCGATGATCGACCGCCTGCTCGAGCGGGAGTTTACCCGGTGGGCCTTCGGGGATTCCACCTGGATCCGCCGGAGCCTGCGCTACGACCGCCAGCTCACGATGGCGCTAGAGATGCTCCGGCCGCAGCCAACCCAGCAGCAGCTGCTCGCAATGGCGAATCAGAAAGGGCGGTAAGACGGACAGTCGGACAGACGGACAGACGGACAGACGGGACGCAGGTAAGAAAACGCCGAGGGCCGCCAGGGTCAGTAGTTGGCGGCCTTCGACACTTACCGTCTTACCGTCTTACCGTCTTACCGTCTTACCGTCTGTCCGTCTGTCCGTCTGTCCGCCCCCGCAGTATCCCGCTCCTAACCCGAGCGGCCTTGGCACCGACATTGGGATCGAACTCGAGCTCGACGTTGATGACCCGCTCGAGCCGCACCGTGGCCGTGAAGGTCCGTTCCATCCCGCCTCGCCGGACCACGATCGGAATCGCGGTACCCGCAGCGTTGCCGTACCGCTCTCGGAAGGCATCGCCCCACTCGTCGCCCCGCGC
>JBQTHV010000033.1:0-1554 GCA_052389555.1 Gemmatimonadales bacterium
GGCGCCGTCGGTGACCTTCTGGGACTCCGGCGAATTCATCGCCGCGATGAAGATCCTGGGGATCCCCCATCCGCCGGGCACCCCGCTCTTCGTCATGATGGGGCACGTGTTTGCCGGCCTGGTTCCCATTGGGGAGTATGCCTTTCGGACCAATCTGCAAAGCGCGCTGTTCGCCGCCGCCGGGGCAGGCTTCTGGGTCCTGGTACTGCATGAAGCGGCGGGCCGCTACCTCGGCGGCGAAGCGGGACGCGGCGCCGCAGCGCTCCGGATCGCGGCGGCCACTGCGGGCGCCGTCATTACCGCGTTCGGATTCTCCAACTGGCTGAACAGCAACGAGACCGAAGTCTATACCATCGCGACGTTCACGATCGCGGTGAACTGCTGGCTGATGCTGCGCTGGCGAGCGGCGCGGGGGACCGATCGGTCGGTGCGATATCTCGTCCTTTGCGCTTTTCTCATCGGGCTGGCGATCGGCAATCACTTGCTTGGATTGCTCGCGGGACCCGCGATCGTCGCGTTCATGATCGCCGAGCTCTGGCAGAGGCCCATGGCGGACCCCGCGGTGCGCCGGCGCGAGCTCGCCGAAACGGTGCTGATGGGAGCCATCTGGGGGCTGTTGCTCGGGCTCGGGCTTGGCAGCGAGGTGCTGGTGGCGCTCGGGGGGGGTCTCTTCCTCGCTGCGCTGGTGTATGCGGGGATGAACCGCCGGTTGGGGTTTGGCCTGGTGCTGCTCCCGGTGGCGCTGGTCGGGGTCACCCCGTACTTGTTCCTCTTTCTGCGCGCGGCTCAGCATCCGATCATCAACGAGGCCGACCCGTCCACCTGGCCCGCGCTCCTGGATGTGATCCGCCGGGCCCAGTACGAGTTCCGGACTCCGTTCCAGGATCCCACCTTCCGCTACGACGATCCTGCCAACCCGGGACGGGGGCTCCGGATCATCGCCCTTCAGATTGCGAATTACATCCAGTACTTCGACTGGCAGTTTGCCAAAGGCCTATCCCGCACGATCGCCGGGCTCCCCCTGCGGGTGCTCTTCACGCTGCTCTTCCTGGTCCTGGGCGTTCGCGGGTTCCGGGCCCAGTGGCAGAGCGACCGGAGCGGTGCCTGGCTGTTGCTGGTGTTGTTTGTCGCGACCGGTATCGGGCTTATGGGGTACATGAACTTCAAGCCCGGCTACAGCATCGGATACAACTGGTATCCGGATACCGATCAGCACGAGGTGCGGGAACGCGACTACTTCTTCGTCGGCAGCTTCATCGTGTGGGGCCTGTGGGCGGGGCTGGGGCTGTTGACCGTTGCTCGGCGCTCGGCGCTCGGCGCTCGGCGGCTCCTCGGCGCGGCCACCGACAGTGCGCCGGGCACGAAGCTGCCGAGTGCCGAGAACCGTGTGCCGAGTCCCGAGCGCCGAGCGCCGAGCCACCTTTTCAGCTACGCCCTCTTCCTCCTCGCTCTCCTCCCCTACGTTCTGAACTTCCGCGCTGCTGACCGGCGGTGGGGTTCCGATGCCCAACTCCCCGGCGATTTCGCCTACGACCTGCTCAACTCGGTTCCCCC